>NZ_QHLI01000059.1 GCF_006864425.1 Campylobacter troglodytis
CCTTCTTTTAAGCTTTCCTCGTTTAAATCTAAATTCAAGTCTTCATTTAAACCTTCTTTTGAGCTTGAGCCTGAATTTAAATCCTCATTTAAGCCTTCTTTTGCACCTTCTTTTGAATTTAAATCGCCCTCGCTTAAATCTAAATTCAAGTCCTCGTTTAAATCTTCTACTACATTAGCGACTTCTTCATCCTTTAAAACAGTCTTTTCAAGTGAGGCTAGATCCTCGCTTGAAGCTTTTACATCTTCTTTAACACTGTCTAAATTCAAGTCCTCATTTAACCCTTCTTTCAAGCCCTCCTCGCTTGAAGCCTTTTCTTGCAAATCTAAATTCAAGTCCTCGCTTGAAACTTTGTCTAAATTTAGATCACTGGCTGAATTTTTTGCCTCCTCTTTCAAGGGCTCGTTTAGGTTTTTTTCAAGCTCATCTAAATTTAACTCACTTAAATCCAGCCCCTCTTCGCTCTTGGCTGAATTTAAATCCTCCTTTGAAGCTTGTGCCTTCTCAGGGCTTGAATCTTGTGCCTTAGCTGTTTTATCTGCTTCGTTTTTTGTGTTTGAAAGATTGGAGGTTTCATTTTCTAAGTTTAGAGGATCATCTACTAGATCTTGCACATATTCTTTGTTAGGAGGCTTGATTTTAAGCTTGTCTTCGTTGTTAAAGATATTATCTATATCTGCTTCTTCAAAGCCCTCTTTGGCACCTTCTATATGCTTTTTAGGAGTATCTTCGTCTGCTAGATCTAATGAGTCAAGATCTAGATCAGCTAGCTCTTCTTGAGTAGTATCTTCTGCTTCTTTTTCAACTTCTTTTGTAGGTTCAGTCTCTGGCGGTGTTTCTTCTTTGGGCTCTTCTTCTACCTTGATAAGAGAGATTAGATCTGTGGGTAAGAAGGGCTTGTGGAGTATTTGTATATTATCTTGTATGTTGCTATTTTTTGAGCTTAGACATATGAGTTTTTTACATCTATTTTCTAAATTCTTTAAATCAGCCTTGATCTCATTATCTACGATGATGAATTCATAATAGCCTGTCATCTTTTTGTCATAGGCTTCTTGTTCTTCAAAGTCGTAGTTTAATTTCTCAGCACTCAGCCTAACAAGCTTTGAAATAATGGGGTTTTTATTTAAAAGTAAAACTTTCATAAGCCCTTCCTTAAAGAAATATTATATTTTACCCTCTTTTTGATTATAAATTACTTAGTTAAAAAATAAAGTTTGCATATTTGAAAAAACCTTCATCATAAGTTCCTTAAAATACTCCATCATTATAACCAAGGTGGCTATTAAAACCGCAAAGGCTAGGGCTATCTTCATAGGATAACCAACAACAAGCAGATTAAACTGGGGCATGGTCTTCATCAAAAGCCCAAAGATTAAATCGGCTAATAAATTTATAGCCAAGATAGGAAAGGCCATACCAAAGCCTATAATAAAGATATTAAACATAGCACTGTTTAGGTAAGAGAGCAAATTCTCTCCCAAGTAAAAGCCACCTAAGATTATATAATTTAAAGAATGGCTTAAAAAAACTAAGCTTAAATGATGTCCGTCAAAGGCTAAAAACACTAACAAGGCAAGTAAGGATAAAATTTGAGAAGTAATAGGCACACTACCACCCGTGCTAGGATCAATCACAGAAGCCATAGTAAAGCCCATAGTAAAAGCCATTTGCTCCCCAGCAAACTGCACAATCGCAAATACTATCATCAATATAAGTCCTGCTATCATTCCAAAAATAGCCTCACTTAGAAGCTGCAAGATGAAAAAGCTATTGTACTGAGGGTTTTCAAGCTGGGCTAAGGGGAATAAAAACATGGTTAAAAATAAAGCAAGGGTAGCCTTGATGACATTTGGGATATTAGTATGTGAAAAGAAGGGAAAGAATACAAAAAGTCCAGCTACTCTGGCAAAAAGCAACATAAACTTAGCCACATTTGCATCGCCAAGGTATTGCACGAACTCCATTTAATCGCCTTTCTTTGAATTCAAATCTTTAACTGTGTATTAGGTCTTGTTTTGTGAATTTTTATAAATTTAGCCTAGCAAAACTAAACTACTAAACTGCTTTATCTTATGGCATTTAGGCTAAGAGCTTAAAGCTTTTGTCCTTTAAACTGCTTTGTTCTAAGACAGTTACACAAAGCTGCGAGATCAAAGCTTTTATACTTGCAAGACTGAGCTAAAATTATAGCAAGAAAAATTCACAAAATAATTTTTAAAAAAGCTCTTAGCCCGTCTTTATGTCCTTAAATCAATACACAAAGCTTTTAGTAAGCGATGTATTTCAAAAAGATCCTTAAAAAAGCCTTTGTAATTAGCTGAATTTTAGGCTAAATTTAAAAAAGATCTGCAAGTTTTTGAATTTTTAAAATTCAAAGCCTTTAAATTTACAAGTAAATTTGCAAGAAAACTTAGAAAAAATTTACGCAAATGTCTTTAAGCTGAAAAAATTCAAGCTTATTTATAAAAGCTAGATCTATTTTAAATTTAGCAACTAGCTTGACTAAAAACTGCCAGATAACTTTTAGCTTAGTTGTTTCTAGCACATACATTTATCTTTTTTAGATAAGCTTATTTAAATTTGAGGCTTGATACTTTTAGCTAATTGGCACTTGATCTTTTTAGCTAAGATTGTAAAGGATTGATTTGACAAAGCATAGCAAGAATTCAACCCACCACCAAACCATCACCCCCCTCCACCACCCCCCCCCCCCCCCCAACTTCTCACAGTTTAAACAAATAAGTCTTAATAAGATCTACTCAAAGGATCAAATCATAAATGCCTTTAAGATCATTGAAAAATCAGGCATACAATGTGAAAATTTGAAAGATAAGCTAAAATTCACATTTGACATTGTAAATTTGAATTTTTTAAAGAAAAATGCTGATGATAGCCTCATTTTGGCTTTAATCAAAGAGCTTTTAAAAATAAAGGCTTACTCTGCAAAAAATGGCAAGGTAAGCTATGCTAGCTTTAATAATGACAAAAAGGTTGCTAATAAAAAGCAAAACTCAAAAGCAAGGCTTGCTTATGAGAGCTATAAAAAAGAATTTTCTACTCATAACAACGAGCTTGTAAATGATCAAATAAATAAAATTTACTGTGCTAATAGCTTGGAGTTTTTAAAAACCATGCCTGAAAACTGTGTAGATCTAGTACTTACCTCACCCCCGTATAACTTTGGCATAAACTACAACACCGCACAAGATGCGAACAAATGGCAAAGCTATTTTGATCAGCTTTTTGCCATTTTTAGCGAGTGTATAAGGGTGCTTAAAAGTAGCGGACGAATAATAGTAAATGTCCAGCCTATGTTTAGCGACTATATCCCAACTCATCATTTTATAAGCAAATTTTTCATTGACAAGGGGCTAATTTGGAAGGGAGAAATTCTTTGGGAAAAAAACAATTACAACTGTAAATACTGCACTTGGGGTAGCTGGAAAAGCCCAGCTTCTCCATATCTTAAATACTCTTGGGAATTCATAGAAGTGTTTTGTAAAAATAGCTTAAAAAAAGAGGGCGATAAAGAAAAAATCGACATAACAGCAGAGGAGTTTAAAGAATTTGTCTATGCAAAATGGCAGCTTGCACCAGAGCGAAATATGAAAGCTTATGGACACGGTGCAGTATTTCCTGAAAAGCTAGTAAAGCGATGTTTGAAGCTTTTTTCTTACAAAGATGATCTTGTGCTTGATCCCTTTAATGGAAGTGGCACTACCACAAAGGTAGCCAAGGAGCTTGGACGAAGATTCATAGGCATTGACATAGATGAGAGTTACTGTGAGATAGCAAGAAAGAGGCTTTTTGGTGAGTTGTAAGCTTATGTTTTAGCTGATCTGGTGTAAAATTCATAGCTTTAACTTCCTTTCAAGGTAAAAGCTTTAAAGCCATGCTTGTTTGAAGCTATATTGCAACTTAGGCTAAATTCAAGGGCTTGTAACATTAACATATTTTGTGAAATTTAAAGATTTTCTAAGAATTTTTAGTGCTGATCTTAATAAAACAAAATTTATTTTAAGCCCTTCTTTAAATTTAAATCTGCGAATTCAGCCAGCAAATAAATAGCCTCTACTACACAGCTTACTATTTTAAGCTCACCTTATAACTAAGTTTCTTTAAAAAAACTTAGGCTCAAAACACTTTAAGTCTATACAAGCTCATTTTAAAGTATGGATAGCAAAATGAAAAACAAGTATATGATTCATTTTATAAGTTCGCATATATAATTTAGGTAAATTGTAAAGTATTTTTTACCTTGCCTTTCATTCTCTACCTTTGCAATAAGTCTTGATTTAGAGGCTAAAATTGCTGAACTTTGCAAAATAACTTGTGCTTATATGGATAGAATTTTGCAAGAAAGTCAAATTTTAATAGCCAAAGAGTGCGAAAAATCATCAAAACGAAGTTTATTTAGAAAATGAGTGGCGAGATTTAAGTTAATGAGAGTTATTTTTTACAATGCTTGGCTCGTAACTTAGAAGGTGCAAAAATGGTGCACAAAAGCCTAGATATGAGATTAGCAAGAAAACAGCTACGTTTTTACTTCGTGTTAGGCACTAGTTTTTTGCGATAAGGGATCTTAAAGCAAAATCAAATAAGTTTATATGAAGGCCCTAAGGCACTGAGTTAGCATAGCTTATATGGGAGTTTTCAAAGTTTGACAAAACTAAGATTTACAAAAAGGGCTTCAAAGCATAGGCTTGGTAGATTTTTGTTTCGCTTGTGTCTTTGCAAGAAGAAACAAAGGCTTATTACAGAGTAAAGACCATCAAATGCTAGCTTGCAAAGAGGCACAAGCATGTAAACGAAACTGTGAATTTTTATGGCTTTGCAAAATGTCAACTTGCCAAATTTCTTGGCATTAAAACAGAAAATTTTATCCTTCATTTAAAAAAAACAAAATCAAGACAAAAATTTTAGGACAAAATTCTCATCAAAATTTGCTAAAATTGATAAGAGAAAATCCTGTTAAGTTTAATTGAGCCAAATTTATTAAAATATGGATAAGCCAAAATCCTATTAAAGTCTATTAAGCCACATTTAAAGAAACTTTTTTAATCTTACTCTAAATTATTTTCACTTAAGGTTAAGAAGCTAAATGTGACTAAAAACTAATCCACCCAGCTAAAAGAAGATTTGTTTGTATCCATAGCTACAATAATCTTTTTATCAGCCTCATCAAGGTTAAAGTCAAAGATGGAGTAGTTCTCACGCAAACGTCCTTCATTTGAGCTTTTGGGTATAACCACTATGCCCTCTTCTACGAGGAAGCGAAGGGTAATTTGCGCTACTGTTTTGTTGTATTTAGAGGCTATCTTCATTAGGGTTTCATTTTTGAAGAAATTATTTCTACCAGCCACAAAGGGACTCCAAGCCTCCAAAACAGTTCCTCTTTTTTGCATAGCCTTTCTTAGAGGCTGTTGTTGATAAAAAATATGAGTTTGGCATTGATTTACAGCAGGGATCACCTTGCAACTTTTAACAAAGTCCTCATAAGCCTTGGCATTGAAATTTGAAATGCCTATGGCCTTGATTCTTCCCTCCTCATAAAGCTTTTCCATAGCCTTATACATCTGCTTTGCATTTGGGTAATTATTATGAATTAAAAGCAGATCAAGATAATCAAGCCTTAGTTTTTTCAAGCTCTCATCAAAGCTTTTAAATGTCTCCTCATAGCTCATATCGCTTGAAAGCTTTGTGGTTATGAAAAACTCAGCCCTTGCTACCTTAGAATTTGCAACAGCTGCACCAACATCTGCTTCATTGCCATACATTTGAGCTGTATCAATTAAACGGTAGCCTATTTTAATGGCACTTTCCATAGTCTTTTGTCCTTCTTTGCCGCTAAGTCCGCTTCCACTAAGCCCAGCAGTACCAAGTCCTACCATGGGCATTTTTACACCATTATTAAGCGTTGTAAATTGCATTTTTTCTCCTTTCGTTGCAGCAAAACTTAAACCTCCAAACGCTGAAACACTAGCAAGTCCTGCTAGACTTAGCTTGGCCGAGGTATTTAGAAATTTTCTTCTTGTCATTTAGGATCCTTTAAATTTAAAATAGCCCTTAAATCATAGCAAACAAAGATTAATTTTTTAAAGCTTTGGATAAATTATCTACAAATTCAGCCAAATTTAAATTTTAAATGTTTTAGTGTTTACTGCATCTTGTGTTAAATAGCTTGAATTTCATATGGCTTAAAAAACTTAGATTCTAAAACAAGACAGTTTGTCTTAAAGGTGGGGGCTGAAAATCTTAGAATTACTTATCATAGCTTAAAGAGTTAATGTGCATAAAAGCTAAAGCCTTTGGCTGAATTTAAAGCTTTGTTTATGAAGCTTTTTGGCAAAATGCTTAAATTTATCCTAGCTTAAAAACAGCACCTTGCTTTAAATTTGAGTATGTGTTAAAGGGTGCAAAAAGTACTCATTTGCCGTGCAAATTTATTTAGCTTGTTAAACAAAGCCTTACAAAGGCAAAAAAGCTTTATCATTTTTGAAAATACTTAATTTTCTAAGAAAATTACATTTTAATCTTCTTATAAAATGGCTTAAAGATCAACACTTTTTGAAGAGAAGTTAAGCCTATAAAAGCCTTCTTTTTTCAAGCTCCTCTCTTAGAGGGACTATATTTTTATTTAGGCTTTCTTGAAAGATCTCCAAAAGATCTATGATCTCTTCAAGCCAGGCTTCGTGAGAGAAGATCCACATCACAAGCTTGTTTTGTCTTTCTTGCTCGTTTTCAAAATTTTGAGCATATAAGGGTGCAAGGGCTGCTTCTTGATGAGAAAGAGGAGGATGTAAAATTTCATTGCAAAATAAGGATTTTTTATGTTCCATTCTAGTTTTTATCTTATCTATTGCTAAATTTATCTCATCCAAGGTGTAAGACTGTTTACCTATGGTTACTGTTTGAAGTTGTTTTAGAATTTTTTTGAGATCTTTGATGTATCTTGCATTTAGACCTTGTCCCTTTTTGATCATCTTATAGGTATTTAGCATATCTTCTCCACTTTGCTTTCTAGTTGGAGCTTTGAGTTTAAAAAAAGGCTTTTTATCAGCCTCTTTTGCTAAAAATTCCTCGCACATTTGTTTAAAAGGTATTTCTATCGTGCCTTCTATCCTTGCTCCTCCCTCAGTGCAATTATAACTTTTGGTCCATTTTTTGTTTGCATTAATATAATTTTCAAAAAATTCCTTAAACCAAAACCAACCAGGGCGAGTTTTTACTGTGCCAACTCCTCCATACGCTGTAATTGTTTTTAACTTTCCATCAAATACTTCTTCTCTTTCTTTGTAAAGATAATTCTGTGCGTGGGATTTGCCATCCTCAGAATAAGCTAAGTCCTGTCCTATAAAGATTATTTTTGAATAAGCCAACAACCTATTAGCCAATTCATAAGCCATATTCATAACACTCATACCGCCACTTACATAACCAAAATTAGACAGTTTCAAATGTAGAGCAAAGGGTAATGTTCTTGCTATTAATATATAATTTCTTTTGTATTTTTCTAAGTTACGAACTACCCTAGGATGAACAAGGGACATAAAGACAAAAACTATATCCTTGTCAAATTCACCAAAATCTTCTTCAAAAAAATCTGCCATATTTTCGGTTCTTTCAAGGCACAAAACATAATCAGGCTTAATCTTATGTTTATAAAGTATAGGATAGGCACTATCAGCACAAAAGATAGTTGCCTTATTGGCGTATTTTTTCAACAGTGGTAGCTGCTTACTGAGACTTGGTCCTGTGGCTACTAGTATGGCAAATTTGGTTTTTTTGCTTCTTTTTTTTACAAGCTCTGCTAAATTTGGACGAACAAACATCTTGGGTAAATTTATCATAAAATGCTCTATGCCCATCAAAGCATCCCTAGGATCATTGCCCTGTCTTACTGCGGAAGTATTTATGGCACTTATATTTAAATCATTAATTCTTTTTATTTCACTTTCTTCTTTTACATAATGATCGTTATGAATGTGTAAGGTATAAAGCCTAGCAAATACACGAAAATTATATACATCAAAGAGCTGATTGGCTGAGATAGAATTATAATATTTATTATATATTATAATAATTCTAGTCTCAAAAAGTTCCCTACCAAAATCGATCAAATTCAAAGCCATATAAATAAATTCTAAATTACTCTCAAAAACAACTATTCGTTTGTGGTTTTTATTTTGAAGCAAGGTCTTATATAAAAGCCCATTACCAAGTCCGTAAAAAAACAAACAAGGATACCGCAAATACTCCTTTTTAAAAGGCTCTAAAGCCTTTTCTAGCTCTACATAGGGCTTTTGATAAAGCCTTTCTTGTGTTTTTTTATTGATGATATTTATATTTAAGGATTCATCCTTATCAAAATCATACTCGAAGTTTAATTTTTTGATCTTTTGCAAGTCTGTTTTCATCTCAGCATAAGCCTTGCCTTGCAGTGCTCTTAAATTCCTTGCAAAATTATCCGTTTTTATCATCGTTTCTTCCTTAAATTCAAGCTATATTTTTAATTTAAGCAAAAACCGTGCCATACTTACCATTTTCTAAGCTCTTTTAACATAGTATCATTTTGAGTATAAACATACTCCCCAACCTCAATAAAAAAATTCGCCAAATTTGAAACAAGCTCTATCAAGGCTCTTTTTTCATCCTCCTCACTCTTGCAAACAACACAGTCAAGCCTAATTAACTCGCAATTATTTTGATAATATATCACATCGCTAACCTCTGTTAAAAGCGAAAATTTGTGAAATTTAGCATAAAATCTTTGTAATCTTTCCTTGCTCTTTTTCAAGGCTTTAAAATCAAGCTTTTCAAGCTCGTAATCCCTTGGCAGTATGACAGTTAAATGTTCAAGCTCCTTTTTAATCTCCTCAAAATAATCACTTGATCTTTTAATCAGCTTTTCAAATTTAATCCTTATATCTTTAAGCTTGGTTTTATACTCATCCTCGCTCAAAGAAGAAGGCATCTTCAATGGCTTTTTATCCTCTTCTTTTGCTAAAAACTCCTCACAAGCCTTTTTAAAGGGTATTTCTATGCTTCCTTCTATTCTAGCCCCACCCTCAGTGCAGTTATATGCCATAGTTTTAAACTTTATCTTAGCCATAGCTATGTCAGCTTCTAAGCCTTGCTTAAAAAGAGTCCACACAGCAGAGCTTTCCACCATATCCCCTCCCCCATAAGCTTCTATCAAAAATCTCCCCCTATCTCTTTCATAATCCTTTTCGTGTATGTAAGAAAGCTCATAGCCCTTGCTATGAGAGCTTCCCTCCTTGGAGTAGGCAAGATCCTGTCCTATTAAGATGATCCTTTCATGCTCTAAATAAGAAGCAAGCTCATAGCTCATATTTGCTACGCTGTGATGATGTCCTAAATAACCAAACTCATCAAGCTTAAAACTCATGCAAAAAGGAGAAGGACGCATTGCTATTAGATATTTTCTTTCATCTTTTTCTATATATTTAAGGGTGTTTTCGTGGGTAAAGGAGGTAAGTATAAAGAGTATGTTGTTGTTAAATTCACCAAAGTCATTGTTAAAAAGCTCAGAAGTTAAGGGAATTCTTTCTATGCTTAAAACATAATCGGGACTAATGCCTTCTCTATGAAGTATATGATAAGCAGAATCCGCACAAAAGATACTTGCCTTGTTTTGATACTGTTTTAGCAAGGGAAGTTGCTTATTTAGACTTGGACCTGTTGAAACAACTATGGCTGTTTTATTTGCCTTTTTTCTTAGACAAAGAAGATCTTGTAAGCTAGGATTTTTAAGCATTTTGGGTAGATTATGTAAGCTATGTTCTATGCCTATTAATGAATCCTTTGGATCATTTCCCTTTCTTATAAAAGCAAAGCGAATCCACTCCATCATATCTTGATTTAATTTTTGAATTTCAGCCATATAATGACTGTTATAAAACTCACAAGCACTGTTTAGATTATAGGTCTTAACGCTCTCGCTTATGTCCTTGTAAGAAAAAAGAGTACCAAGCTGGGCTGGTATGATGCGAGGGGTATAAAAGACGATCAATCTTTCATTTTTTAAATCCCTAGCAAAATCAAAGCTTTGCAAGGCATAGTAGAAAAGTTCTAATTCTGGCTCAAAAACAACTATCCTTTTATGCTTAGAATTTCTAAGCAAATGAGAAATAAGCACAGCATTTGCAAAGCCAAAGATGAATAAAACGGGATGCTTTGGAAAGTTTTGATCAAAAAAATTCTTTTTCTCCTCAAGCTCAGTTTTTAGATCTTGATACATAAGAGTTTTTGTTGGATGATGAAAGATATTTCCATCAGCACTTTTTATAAAATTAAAATTATACTTAGATTCTTGAATTCCCTTCATGGCCCTTGCTAAGGGTTCATCTACCTCATAAAGAGGTTTGAGATTTTTTTCTAAAAATTCGTTATTTATTAAGGATTGAGGATGGGTAAGGGGCTCTGCCATATTTGTATCCATATGCTTAAAATTTGCTTAATTTTAACCAAAACTATCTTAAAATTAAATAAAGCTAAATTCACAAAGTTTATAATTTTAGACAAGCTTATGTGAATTTTAGGGTAAAATTTGCTTTTTAAAGCTTTAATTTAGGACAAAGATGCAAAGCATTATTTTAGTGGGCAGACCAAATGTAGGTAAATCAAGCCTTTTTAATAAGATCATTCGTGCAAGAGTGGCAATTACTAGCGATATAGCAGGCACGACACGCGATACGAACACGCGTGAAGTAAATGTGTGCGGCAAAAAAGCCCTTTTAATCGACAGCGGTGGGCTTGATGAAAGCGATGAGCTTTTTCGCGCCGTAAAGCAAAACACGCTTACTCGCGCAAAGAGTGCTGACATAGTGCTTTATATGGTTGATGGCAAAAATTACCCAGATGATGAGGACAAAGCCTTGCTTTACGAGCTTTTAAGGCTAAAAAAGCCAACAGCCCTTGTGGTAAATAAAATAGACAGCCAAAAAGACGAACAACGTGCCTTTGAATTTGCTTCTTTTGGGATAAAAGAGATTTTTTTCATCTCCACAAGCCACGCCACAGGACTTGACGCACTTTATGCTTGGTTGGGCTCAAAGCTAAAAGATGAAGCCGGGCAAGAAGAAGAAAATTTAGAGGATTTCTTAGAAAACTTCGAGGAAAACGAGTTTGGAGAGTTTAAATTCAAAGAAATAAATCCAAATTTAATAAAAGTAGGCATAGTAGGACGCGTAAATGTCGGTAAATCAAGCCTTTTAAACGCCCTTGTGAAAGAAAATCGCAGCGTGGTAAGCGACATAGCAGGCACGACAATAGATCCTGTCAATGAAAGCATAGTTTATAAGGATAAAAGCATAGAATTCATAGACACAGCAGGGCTTAGAAAAAGAGGCAAGATCTCAGGGCTTGAAAAATTTGCACTTAATAGAACGGAAAAAGTGCTTGAAAATGCACAAATCGCCCTTTTGGTTTTAGACGCAAATGATGGCTTTAACGAGCTTGATGAGAGAATAGCCGGGCTTATAAGTAAGCATTATTTGGGCGTTATCATCGTGCTAAATAAATGGGATATTAGCGATTTGGACTTTGATAAGGTTTGTAAAGAGCTGAAATTTGAACGCTTTAAATTTCTAGCCCACGCTCCCATCATCAGCCTTTCAGCCCTTAGCGGCAAAAGGGTGAATGTCTTGCTTGATAAAATTTTAGAACTTTTTAACAATTTTACGCAAAAAATCCCAACAGCCAAGCTAAACGAGCTAGTAAGTGCGGCGACAAAGGCGCACCCACTGCCTCACGACAAGGGCAAGCTTGTTAAGATTTACTATGCCGTGCAGTATGACGCAGCACCTCCAAAAATCGCTTTGATAATGAACCGCCCAAAGGCACTTCATTTTAGCTACAAACGCTATCTTATAAACGCACTTCGTAAGGACTTTGCCCTTGATGGTGTGCCTTTAATCATAGCTACTCGCAAAAGGGGGCAAAAAGATGAGTAAAAATGTGATTTTCATAGGCTTTATGGGTTGCGGTAAAAGCACGGTTGGCAAGGCTTTGGCTAAGGCTTTAAAGACTAATTTTTTAGACACAGATGAGCTTATAAAACAAAGGCTTGGCAAGGAAATAAGAGAAATCTTTGCTGAATTTGGAGAGGATTTTTTTAGAAAAGAGGAGCAAAAAATCGCCCAGGAATTAAAGTGCTTAAATGGCGTTGTCATCGCCACAGGCGGGGGTTTTTATAAAGCTTTACAAAGGGATGAAAATTCTTTGATAATATATCTAAAAGCAAATTTTGAATTTTTACACAACAGACTTGGAAAAAAGGGCTTTGCAAAAAGACCTCTCTTTAAAGACAAAGAAAAGGCAAGAAAGCTGTTTGAGGAAAGATTTATGGAGTATGAAAAAAAGGCACATTTAATCATAAATGTAGAGGGAAAAACTCCCAAAAAGCTTGTAGCTGAGCTTATAAAGGAGCTAGGATGAGGGTTTTAACGGGCTTGCAGCCAAGTGGGGATTTGCATATAGGCAATTATTTTGGGGCAATTAAGGCTATGGTGGATGCTCAAAACACGCAAGATATGTTTATTTTTATCGCCAACTACCACGCGATGACCTCTAATCCTCCAAATTTAAGGCAAAACTCTTTAAAAGCAGCCGCTGCCTTTTTAAGTTTGGGCGTAAAGCCCGACATTTGCACCTTTTGGCTACAAAGCGATGTCAAAGAGGTTTTAGAATTATACTGGATCTTATCTCAAATCACACCTATGGGGCTGTTAGAGCGTGCTCACAGCTACAAGGATAAGCTAGCAAAGGGGCTAAACGCCACACACGGACTTTTTAGCTATCCTGTTTTGATGGCTGCTGATATTTTGCTATATAGCAGCGAGCTTGTGCCTGTTGGCAAAGACCAAGTACAGCACCTTGAAATTGCAAGGGATTTAGCAGTGAAATTCAACGAGAAATTTGGCGATACCTTCATCTTACCACAGGCTCAAATAAATGAGGAAGTAGCCGTGGTGCCTGGAATTGACGGAGAAAAGATGAGTAAATCCTACAAAAACACCATTGATATTTTCGCCTCCGCAAAGGATTTAAAAAAACAAATTTCTGCTATAATTACAGACAGCTCACCTTTGCAAGCACCAAAAGAATGGCACTCGTGCAATGTTTATAAAATTTCAAGGCTGTTTTTAGATGAAAGTGGACAAAATAACTTGCAAGCTCGCTATGAAAGAGGGGGCGAGGGACACGGGCATTTTAAGGCTTATTTAAACGAGCTTATTTTGGATTATTTTAGCACTGCAAGAAGCGAGTATGAGAGGCTTTTAGCAAAGCCCGGCGAAATAAAAGAAATTTTAGAATTTGGAGCTACTAAGGCAAGAAAGATTGCGAGGGAAAAAATGCAAGAACTTTACGCAAAGATAGGACTTTAAATGCTTGATTTAAGGCTTTTGGAAAAGGATTTTGAGGACGTGGCAAAAAAACTTGCCGCGAAAAATGTGGATAAGGATTTGCTTGAAAATTTGCGAACTTTGTTTGTTGATTTAAAAGCAAAAAGACAAACACTTGAAGATGCCCAAGCCTTTCAAAACAAATTTTCAAAAGAGCTGGCAAAGGCTGATGACAAAGAGGCTTTAAAGGCAAGGTTAAACGAAAATAAGGGCAAAATCAACGAGCTAAGCTCACAGGTAAAAGAGCTTGAAAATAGACTTGAAATTTTATCTCATCAAGTGCCAAATATCCCTAATGAAACCGTGCCTTTGGGCGTTGATGAGAGCGAGAATGTGGAACTTAAAAAAGTGGGCGAGGTGCCTAAGTTTGACTTTACGCCCAAAGAGCATTTTGAGCTTGGCGAAAAATTAGGATGGATTGACTTTGTGCGAGGGGTTAAAATCGCTGGTAGTCGTTTTTGTGTGCTGAAAAATGAGGGAGCAAAATTAAGCAGGGCTTTGGTGAATTTTATGATAGATTTTAACACAAGCAGGGGCTTTGAGCTTGTCAATGTGCCTTTCATCGTAAATTCTAGCACTATGTTTGGCACAGGACAGCTTCCAAAATTCAAGGATGATGCCTATAAAATCGAGGGTGAGGATAGTTATCTTATATCTACTTCTGAAATCCCTGTAACAAATCTTTACGCAGATGAGATTATCGCCGCAGAAGCCTTACCCATAAAAATGACTTGTTACAGTGCTTGCTTTCGCAAAGAAGCAGGCAGCGCAGGACGCGATACAAGGGGCATCATAAGACAGCATCAGTTTGAAAAGGTAGAGCTTGTAAGCATCACAAAGCCTACGCAAAGCGAGAGTGTCTTTAATGAAATGCTAGAATGTGCGAGCGATTTGCTGACAGCCTTAAATTTGCCTCACCGCTTTGTGCTTTTATGCACGGGGGATTTGGGCTTCTCAGCGGCAAAAACCATTGATTTAGAGGTGTGGCTACCCGGACAAAATAAATTTAGAGAGATTAGCTCGGTTTCTAATTGCCGTGATTTTCAAGCACGTAGGGCAAAAATTCGCTTTAAAAATGAAAAAGGCAAAAACGAGTTAGTGCATACTCTAAATGGCTCATCTTTGGCTGTGGGACGAACCCTTGTGGCGATAATGGAAAATTACCAAGAAAAAGATAGCAACATTCGCGTGCCTGAGGCGCTGAGAAAATATCTTTAAGAGAAAATCAAATATGGATTTTGTGAATTTTATCCACCACCTAGCGAGTTACAAGCCTTGCGAAGTAAAAACCCCTCCACATAGAGCGGATTGCGAGACGTGAAACGCAAAAGCAAAAGAGATGGGGCTTTTATGGTGTAAATTTTTTGCTAAATTCAAAAGAATTCACACAAAAAAATTCAAAATTCAACAAATTGGGCAAAAATGCAAGAAAAAAAGCGGCGTGAGTTTGTAAAAAATTCAGCTAAAATCGTAGGGTTAGCAATGTTTGCAAACCCTTTAATAATCGCTTGTGATTCATCAACAAAAGCCAAAAATCAAAATTCAACAAAAGAATAAACAATGCAAAATACTTTAAAACTCATCTACCCACAATGGCAAGGCGGTGTTATCGCAGGGTGGTTTAAGGATTTAAAGCCTGAAAATTCAGCAAAAGGCTATGTTTTGGGGGCGCAAATTTTGGATTTGCTCGTTTCAAACTTAAATGCGAATTTGGATAAAAACACCGCTGTCGTGCCTGTGTCGCTGAATTACAGCGTAGATAAAAATGGTGAAAGGCTCGTGCAAGAGGGCATTGTCGATAAATTCATTTTGCAAGAGCAGACAAAAAGAGCTTACGAGTTGATAAACGCCAAAAAACCCACTAAAATTCTCACTCTTGGCGGAGAATGTGCAGTGAGCGTGCCAAGCTTTACCTATCTTGCAAGCCTTTATAAAGATGATTTGGTGGTGCTTTGGGTAGATGCGCACCCTGATTTGGGCGTAGCAAACGATGAATTTTACAAAGGCTATCACGCGATGGCGGTAAGTGCGATTGTGGGCGATGAGGTGCTTTCGCGTGAATTTGCCTTGCCTGCAAGCGTCAGCCCTGACAAAGTGCTTTTTGTGGGGCTACACTCAAATGAAGCCTTGCATTACAAGGCTCGCCGTGAAGCCCTTGGCATACAAAGCGTTGATGGGACGGCATTTGTAAGCGATGAGGCAAAGGCTTTGTCGCAAATAAAGGCTTGGATAAAGCAATGTGGGGCAAAAAAAGTGGCAATTCACCTTGATTTAGATGTTTTAAACCCAAAAGAACTCTATGTAGCCGTGGGAAACACGGGCATTTTAAGTGTGTCTCAGGTAATAAACGCCATAAACACAGCAAATGAAAGTGCCGAAATAGTAGGGCTTACCATAGCCGAGCATTTTCCAAAGGCACAAATTCAGCTTAAAACCTTGCTTGAAAATTTGCCACTTATAAAGCCTTAAAAATGTGAATTTTTTGTAAAATTCAAACAAAAATTCAAGGATTTTTGAATTTACGCAAAAAAATTTACAAAATTAAATTGTTAAAAAAGACCAAAAACAAAACATTTCTATGAGCGTGGTATTTGAGATGAGAAAATGATTTTGCAGACGAAGACTAGACATAACAATCTGTCGAATTTGCATAAATCAAAAAAATTGGCTCAATCAAACTTAAAACAAAAAGTTTTTAAGTTAAAGCCTAGACGATTGATACTTTTAGCTAAAATGACCTAGGATTTTTCCTAAGCCATTCTAACAAAATTTTATACAAGTTTTCATTTTTAAGCTTGATCTTAGATCTAAATTCAGTTTCTTTCAAATGCGTAAAAAGAAAAATTTTCTTGCCATGAAACCCCTAAGCTAGCCTTTGTAAGGTCCCCAGAAATTCACAATTTCGTTTATGTGCTTGTGTTCCTTTGCAAACTCGTTTTTAGAGTGTTTTACCCTATAACTTTGCTCCTTCTTGTAAAGTGAGGGGCCTAGTGTTGTAAAAAATAATTCTCATCAACTTCGATTTAACTACTCATTTTCTAAATAAACTTCGTTTTGCTGATTTTTCGCACTATTTAAGGATTAAAAGCTTACTGCACTATCCACGCAAGGACGAGAAACCTTGCATAAAGGCGATTTTGCTTACGCAAAGATTAGCACAAAAACACTCCAAAATTGATTAAATTTCCACTCAAAAATGTAGGGCAAAATATATACTAAGATCGGTTTTACCAAGCTTTTAGATCTCATTATCTCAGCTAAAAGTATCAATTGCCAAAGCCTATGAAAAATAAATATTAGTTTGCGAATTTCACCAAATTTAGAGAAATTTTGAAGTATTTTTTGCTTCGCCTTTTAGTTCTTTGTAAAAAGGTGCAAAGCTTCATTGTAGAATAAAGCATTCTAAAAATGAATTTAGCTTAGCTAAAATCATATCAATGAAAATTATGAATTTTTTTACTTCGTGTTCTTGCAACTGAGTAGTAGAAATTTGCAAAATTTAAATTTGCCAAATGTCGTGGCATCAAAGCAAACATTTTCTTGCTTCACTTAAAAGACACAAACTTTTCACACCCCAAAACCCACTTCTATCAACCCCACTTGATGGCTGTATGCTTTGAAGTATTTAAAATTCATTAAAAGCTTAGTTTATTAAGCCTCAAACTCATTTTGATAAAAAGCAATGCCCTTTTCTTCATCATCAAGTCCATGCATAATCCTATCAAGCAAGGACATTTTATTCCTTATCTAGCTTGCCAA
>NZ_QHLI01000060.1 GCF_006864425.1 Campylobacter troglodytis
TCAAAAGATTGCTAATAATAAAAACTCTTTTGTTGAGGGAAGCTATGTGGAGAGCATTCAAAAGACTCATACTCAAAACATAGCCCTTGCTAAGATGGTAAATGTAGGAGGTGAGTATCTTGCTAATGTAGCCTTAAGCAAGGATACTCAAATAGGGCTTAGTAATACCCTAAACATAGGCGCTAGCAATAAACTAAGAGTAGCACAGGACAGCAGCGAGCTTGTAGGTGGCAATAAGAGCGTTGAGGTGAGAGGGGATCTAAGCGAGGAAATACAAGGTGATCTAAGCGAGTATGTAGGGGGAAATATCAGCGAGGTAGTGGGGGGACATTTAAGCCTTCATTCTAATGAAAACTTACACCTCAGTGCAAACGATGAGCTGGCTTTAAGTGCCAAAAATAATATACATTTTTTAACCAAGCAGTCCTTAGCCTTAAGAAGTGATGAAAATCTCACCATAAATGTAAAAGATTTATATGCAAAAAGCAAGCAGGAGGTGAATTTTTATGTGGGTTCTAGCATAAATTTATATATATCAAATGAGGCTAGTATAGAATTATCTAAGGATATTATCTGCCTTAGGGTAAAAGATAGTGAATTGATCTTAGATGAAAATGGCTTAACTGTAAATAAGCCTGTAACTGTTAAAAAGACTTAAAGGTTTAAGCTTGTTATTTAATTTTGGCTCAAGATACTCTAATAGGATTTTCTCTTATCAATTTTAATAAATTTTGATAAAAATTTTGTCCTAAATTTTTCGTCTTAATTCTGTTTCTTTTAAATGAAGGACAAAATTTTCTTTTTTTATCCCACGAAATTTGGCAAGTGTCAACTTCGCAAAGCCCAAGAAATTCTCTATTCCGTTTATGTGATTTCGTCCCTTTGCAAACTCGTTTTTAGAGTGTTTTACTCGGTAATGAGCTTTTGCTCCTTCTTGCAAAGTTGCGAGTGTAACGAAGCAAAAAATCAACCAAGCCATCATAAGCCTTCCAGCTGTCGCTGTAAATCTCGCACTCGTTAAGCTTTGCAAAGTCCTTTATTATAGGCAGCAATTCTTTGGCAGAGCAGTGTTTGACCACTTGTGTATAAACATAGCCGTTTCGCTTTAACATTCCAAACACAGGTGTTTTCTTGCCAGCTCCACGTTCACGCTTTCCACGCACTCTTTTTGCACCGAAATAACTTTCATCAACTTCGATTTCACCACTCATCTTGCTGATTTTTTCGCATTCTTTAAGGGTTAAAAGCTTGCTGCACTATCCTATTCACACAAGGACGAGAAATTTTGCAAATTTGAGCGTCTTTTCGCCTCTAAATCAAGGCTTCTTGCAAAGTTGCAAGAGGCTTAACGAAGCAAAAAAATACTTCAAAATGTCCCTAAATTTCTTTTGAGACAATTCGAGAATGTATCATATACTTGTTTTTCATTTTGCTCTCCATACTTTAAAATGATATTGTATCAAATTAAAGTATCTTGAGCCTTAAAGTTTAAGTGTAGCTATTTATCTTCACAAAAATGTGAAATAAAAATCAAGACAAGTTTTAAGTGCTTAATTTAGGCGATTGATACTTTTAGCTTATATAGTTACGGCCCAAAGCTTGGTAAAATAGATCTTAGTATATATTTTGCCCTACATTTGAAAGCGAAAATTTAGACAAATTTGGGAGTGTTTTTGTGCTGTTCTTTGTGTGAGCAAAATCGCCATTTTTTGCAAGGTTTCTCGCCCTTGTGTGAATGCAACCGGGTAGTAAGCTTTAGTAAAAGAGTGTGAAAAAATCTCAGCGGTGAGATTGAAGTTAATGAGAGTTATTTTTTTGTTTCGTTACACTCGCAACTGCGTAGTAGAAGTTTGCAAAGGCTAGATTAAAGGGTTTCACTACAAGGGAATTTTTCACGCATTTGAAAGAAACTAAATTTAGATCTAATGTCAAAGTTAAAAACGAAAATTTGTATAAAATTTTGTTAAAATGGCTTAGGAAAAATCCTAGGTCATTTTAGCTAAAAGTATCAATCGCTTAATTTTTTATCATTTTTAATAAGATTTGGCTCATATAACTTAAACTCTAAGAAAGGAGCTTTGAGTTGTGAGTTATAAGGTGAAAAATAAAGCTTCATTTATGAATTTCGCCAAAGGGAAGGTTTGAGGTATTTTTTACTTTGTGCTACACAGTTGTTTCTTTGCAAAAAAGAGCTAAACATGAGTCCGTGTGTGCTTAAAAAATTACTTTAGCTTAGCTAAGAATCATATAAATGGAGTTGAAAATCTTTTTACTTCGTGTTCTTAAGGTTACGTAGCAAAAGGAAATATGCCAAACATATACCTACTAAATTCAAAGAAATTGGAAAATTTCTTGCTTCACTTAAAAGAAGTAGATCTTAGATGTGATATTAAAAATTTAGGACAAAATATTTATCAAAATTTATTAAAGTTGATAAGAAAAAATCTTGTTACATTTAATTGAGCCTAAAAATGATAAAAAAGAATCCAATTAAATTGTATTGATCCCAAATTACAACTTCATAGCATAAAAGTAAAAGCACTCTATATCACTAATAAGTAAGGTTTCATAGCAAATTAACATAAATTTAAGCTATGTGCTGTTTTTCTAGCTATTGTGTGTTAGGTATGTCGTAACGGTAAAGCGTGGTTTTTTGGCACTTAAGTTGATTCTAGTAAAGCAAAATTTTTAGACAACGATCTTTCTTTGTTTAAATTTAACCTCTTCGCTAAAGTATCTTTCTTTAAAGCATAACTTCTTTAACAATCAAGGTTTTTATGAAAAGAGAGCTTTTGCGTAAATGCTTCATATTTAGAAATTAGCCTAATAAGCTTTTTTCAAAAGATCGCTTTAACAAGAAGAACAACAGTGTAAAAGTCCTTTTACTCTTTGTCTTTAACTGTGGCTACATTTAATCATAAGAGCCTTGTTCTAGCCTAAAAAGCTAAATGTTTTAATAAGCTTAAGGCTAAATTTATGTTAAGTGGATTTTCTCTTTTGGTGAAATTTTATACAAATTTTGCTTTTTAATTTTGACATTTAGCTAAATTTTAAACGAAATTTCAAATTTCTTTAATTGATGTTTATTTTATTTAATTTGTAGCTACAAGTAAAGCCAAGCAAAAAATTTAAAATGAACATAGCCTTGAATTTTAGAGTTTTTAAGCTTTTTGGACGGTTAAGATTTTAATGTTTTGCTGATCTTATTAATCCTTTGGCTAAAACTTTTATATTTTATTACTTTAATACAAAGGCTTCTTGCAAGCTTATGAGAGTAGAGAAGTGAAAATTTTAAGAAGTTTTTTGACTTGTGAATTTTACACTGTTAGCATTCTAATTTTCACCGCTTAGCTACTAAACTAAGTTCTTTATACAAGTTTAAGTTAAGCCTAAAATTTAAGCTAAGATCGTCAATTAGCCTTATCCACTTATCTTCTTTAAAGCCTTAGTCCAAGTTTCTTGCAAAATTTTATTAAATTAAGTCTTTCTTCCTCATTTACCAAGATCTCAAGCAAAAATTCATTTTCTATTAAAGTAGCATTAAAATTAAGTTTATTTTGTGTTAAATAATGCTTCATCCTTGAAAAAAGACTAAGAGGTAAGCTTAAATTTAAACTCTCTTTAAGCTCAAATTCGCTCAATCTTGCAAGCCTTATAGCAGCATTTATAGACTCCGAATATGCCCTCACAAGCCCTCCTGTGCCAAGCTTGATGCCTCCAAAATAACGAACCACCACAACAGCTATATTGATAAGCCCTGCTCCTCGCAAGACATTAAGACAAGGAGCTCCTGCTGTGTTTTTTGGCTCACCGTCATCGCTTTTATCCTCTATGATTTGCTTAAAATCATTTAAATACCTAAGAGCCCACACAAAATGACCTGCCTTTTTATGCTCTTTTTTTAAGGCTTCAAGGCTGTTTTTAAAATCAGCAAAGGGATATAAATGGGCTATGAAGATGGATTTTTTACATTCAATTTGCACCTTGTAAGCCTGATCTATGATCCTCATATTAATTTCCTCTAACTTAGTCTTAAAAATAAGCCTTATAAACTTTGCATTAAAAAGTTGAAATATTTAAAATTTATTTAAGTTTAATTAAATTTAACAAGCCTTGTCCTTTTAAAAACTAGGCTTCTTAGCAAGAAAATTTCACAAGCACACTTATAAAAATTCACGCAACAATGTGAATTTAAGTCATAAAAGGCTTAAAATAACAAAACTTTTAAAAATCCTAAGTTTTTGCCTTAAAAAAAGATCAATAAGCTTCAAATACAAAAGCAAGGGCTTTTCAAGCATTTTTTGGCTTGAAATGATTGATTTTGTGATTTGGTAGGGTGAATTTAGGTTTTAAAATTCACGCTATTTTGTCTAAATATTAAGCTCCTTATGCACGGCATTTGCACATTCTAAGCCATCTTTAATAGCCCACACCACAAGGCTTTGTCCCATTCTAGCATCCCCACAAGCGTAGATTTTTGCCCTTGAATTTTTATGCATCAAGCATTCTTGCGAGCCTTTTTTTGAAAAACCATCACAAGAGCTTTTCGCCAAATAATTGCTTGTTAAAATGTTGTGTCTTTGATCAAATTGTACGCCAAAATTCGTTGCCACTTCGTTTTCACAGCCTTCAAAGCCCATCGCAAGTAAGATTAGATCGGCTTTATATTCTTTTTCACTGCCTGCTATCTCCACATTTATAGCCTTTCCCTCTTTAAATTCACGTTTTAAATCAGTTGCTATAACGCCTTGCACCCTACCTTCCTTGCCAACAAAGCCTAAAAACTCCTTTGTCATCTTTTGATAAAGTCTCACATCCTCTCCATACACGGCTATGGCCTCTTCAAGCCCATAATCTGTGCTGAAAATCTCAGCTTTTAAAGGCCAAGGATTGCTCGCCGTGCGTTCATTTGGACGTTTTGGACTTCTTTCAAACCGTTTTATACTCCTTGCTCCTTGTCTAGTTGCCACAGCTACGCAGTCTACGCTTGTATCCCCACTTCCTATGACAAGCACATCCTTGTCCTTTGCTAAATCATCTGCATTTTTTGTGTCAAGTAATTTTTGAGTGTTTTGACGCAAAAAATCCACAGCAAACATTATGCCTTTTAATTCTCGTCCCTTTATCTTTAAATCAATGGGCTTGCTAGCACCCACAGCCAAAACAACAGCGTCAAAGTCTTTTGTAAGCTTATGTGCCTTTTCTTTGCTGTCTATGTTTTGTTCTGTTTTAAACTCAACCCCGCTTTCTTGCATCAAGGCTATGCGGCGTTCAATCACTGATTTTTCAAGCTTCATATCAGGTATGCCATACATTAAAAGCCCACCTATGCGATCTGATCTTTCAAAAACAGTTACCTTATGTCCAAGCTCATTAAGCCTGTAAGCACAAGCAAGGGCTGCTGGTCCGCTTCCTACTATGGCAACGGTTTTGCCACTTTGAATTTGAGGCTTTGTAGGCTTTACGAGTCCTTGAGAAAAGGCATTTTCAATGATGGCAAACTCATTTGCCTTTATGCTAACGCTATCTGTGTTTATGGCACAAACGCAGCTATCCTCGCAAGGTGCTGGGCAAACCCGGCCTGTGAATTCAGGGAAGGGATTTGTTAAAGATAGCCTCTCATAAGCCTCGCTCCACTGCTCTTTGTAAAGTGCGTCATTAAATTCAGGGATGAGGTTTTTAAGCGGACAGCCCACTTCCTTGCCATAACTTATAAGCCCTGCTTGACAAAAAGGAACCCCACAGTTCATACACCTACTTGCTTGAATTTGTGTGCTTTGCTTGCTTGGCAAAAGCACAAATTCCTTGTAGTCTTTTATCCTTTCAAGCGGCTTTTTCTTTGCTAAATGCTCTCTTTTGTAATCTAAAAATCCCCTTGGATTGCCCATTTTTACTCCTTTTTATTGATCTGCTTTTCTTTTAGGTATCTTTCAAGCCTTTCATCGCTAAAAATTTCATCAAATTGTAATTTTAGCTCAAAGCCTTGTCCTTGCGTTTGAATTTTATCATTTATATTTTTAATAAAGCTTGAAAAGTTTTTGTTTTCAAAGCTTAGCTTATCAACAGTTCTTAAATCAAGTTCTTTTTCCCTAGCTCTTAAAAGCACTTGAAAATCCGCTATATCAACACCAAATTTTATAAGTCCTATGCCAAAACTTTGATTAAGCCTTTCTAATTCCTCAAATTTATCCTCATCTATACTGTCATCAAAGATTACCAAATAGCCCTCATTAGCCCAGCTTGAATTGCTTAGTGCTTGAAAATAATACTCCTTAAAATTAGAGTTTAATGATATTTTAAGCTCAAAAGAATAGATCTTATAGGGAAGTTTGTTTAAATTTTTCATTAGCTTAACTGTTTGCTGATCTTTAAAATCCTCATAAAGAAAACGAACGGCAACAAGATCAGGATGTAGCCATTTGTTTATACCCTTATCTTGCACCTTGCTTGTTTCGTGATAAACTGTTTTTGCAAGGGCATTAAATTCACTCTCATACAAGGATTTTACAAACAAAGGATGTAGGTCTCTTTCGCTAAATTTGATCCTTTTTATTTTTTCTTCGTTTTGTTGAATTTTTTTAGCCAAATTTTCTTTTTGTGAATTTTGTTGTGAATTTTCAAGCTCGTCTTTTCTATTTCTAAGCCAAAATCTGCGTGGATTTTCAGAAAATATAAAAATATCAGCTTCTTTGTTTCTAGTATAAAAAAGCAAAACAGTATGCAAGGTGCGATCTGGCGTCTTGCCTATGCTTTTAAGCCTTTTGTCTAAATTTTCATTTACAATTTCTTTCCAAATTTCAGTGGTTTTTAATGGAAATTTAGCCTTTTTTAAGATTAGCTTTGTAGCATCAATATAACTTAAATCTTTTTTCTCACTCATAATCTTTAAAACCTCCGTATCTTTTTTACTTTAAGTTCTAAAAATTCACGCACATTGCTCATTTTGTTTCTCTTTTTTTTGATATTTCAAGCTCATTTTTAACCCCTAGCCAAAGGCTTACAGTTTGCTTGTAGTGCAAATATGCCCTTTTATCTTGCATATTTAGCTAAGCTTGTGCTGATACATTAATTGCTGGAGTTTTGCCCTCACTGCCGATTTTTTTTATCAAGCCCCAAATCCTTTTCTCACATTTCGTTGCAACTAAGCAAATACTTTGCTTTTTTAGTGCCTCTTTGACTAGTTCTAAAAAGGTAATTTTGCACTCCCTAAGTTTAGATTTAAACCTTGCTTAATTTTGCCCTAGCATTTATAAATTTTGTGAATTTGCTTAAAAACAGATTAAAATTCATAAGATCTTATAAAGACTTTTACATACTCAAAGCTTCACTTTATAAAATTTCATAAAAGCCTTTACATTCACATTCCTTGTGAATTTTAAGCCTTTTTAAAGCATTTTTTTTAAACTCATCTTAAAAACAAGCAAAGCCTAAATGCACTTGTCAAATTTAAGCCTTGCAATGGCTTAAATGCCCATCTTTAAATATAAATTAGGCATTTACTCGCTTTTTACCGTGCTATTTATCTTTAAAAAGGCTTTAAGCTCTGGCTGATCCTCATTTTTAAACTCCCTTATAGCATCAAGCATCTTCGCATAATCCCTTGGCATTATCTTAAAGAAGTCCTTTTTGTCAAATTTTTTAAGTATATAGGACGCTCTTTTTGAGCCTGTTAGGGCTATGTGCTCATTTATAATGGCTTTAAGCTCGCTCTCATCGGCACTTGAAAGCTCTTTTATATCTACAAACTCCGTATTTACGCGGCTTTGATTATGCACTCCATACACAAAGGCTACGCCCCCACTCATACCAGCGGCAAAATTTGCCCCCACATCGCCAAGCACCACTACAAGCCCGCCTGTCATATACTCGCATCCGTGCACCCCTGTGCCTAAGACCACAGCCCTCGCACCTGAATTTCTCACACAAAAACGCTCCCCTGCTATGCCGTCTAAATACACCTTCCCAGCTATAGCCCCATACAGGCAAGCATTTCCTGCGATGATGTTTTGCTCTGCCTTTATGTCGCTGTTTGGTGGCAGCTTGGCGATGATCTTGCCCCCACTTAAGCCCTTGCCAAGATAATCATTAGTATCGCCTATAATCTCAAGCCTTATGCCATAGTTTAAAAAGGCTCCAAAGCTGTTTCCAGCACTGCCTATGGCTGTGATTTGTATGCTATCTTCTTCTATACCCTTTGCCCCGTAAATGCGGGTTAATTCGGAAGAGAGCATAGTCGCAAAGGTGCGACTTGAATTTCCAACCTCCAAGGCAAGTTTTATCTTCTTGCCCCTCTTCATAGCCTCCTTGCAAAGTGGCAAAAGCACCCTGTAATCAAGCGTTTTTTCAAGCTTGTTATCAGCATACTCTCTAAAATGCACGGCGTTTTTGTTATAGGTTGGCAAGGATTTTAAAATCTTGTCTAAATTTATTTTGGCTGCCTTGCCCTTTAAATTTGACTTTTGCCTTAATTTATCCACACGACCTATCATATCATCAAGCCTTTCAAAGCCAAGCCTTGCCATATATTCACGAAGCTCCTCGGCTATGAAATACATAAAATTTTCCACAAATTCAGGCTTTCCGCTAAATCTATGCCTTAATTCCTCATCTTGAGTTGCTATGCCAAAGGGGCAAGTATTTAAGTGGCAAACCCTCATCATAGTGCAGCCGATTACTATGAGTGGGGCTGTGGCAAAGCCAAATTCCTCAGCTCCTAAAAGTGCTGCTATGGCTAAGTCTCGTCCGCTCATTAACTTCCCATCTGTTTCAAGGCGAACTCTGTCTCGTAATTTGTTTAAAATCAGCGTTTGATGAGCCTCGCTAAGTCCTAATTCCCAAGGCATTCCAGCATTTGGTATGCTAGTTCTTGGACTTGCACCTGTGCCTCCATCATAGCCGCTGATTAAAATGCAATTTGCCCCAGCCTTTGCCACACCAGCTGCGACCGTGCCTACACCTGACTCACTTACGAGTTTGACGGAGATTTTTGCCTTGTCGTTTGCGTTTTTTAAGTCAAAGATGAGTTGTGCTAAATCCTCAATGGAGTAAATATCGTGGTGAGGTGGGGGCGATATTAGTGCTACTCCGGGCGTGGAGTGTCTAGCCTTTGCTATCCAAGGATATACCTTAAAGCCAGGAAGCTGTCCGCCCTCACCCGGCTTTGCACCTTGTGCTACCTTTATTTGAAGCTCTTTTGCGTTGATAAGATAATTTATGCTTACTCCAAATCTAGCACTAGCGACCTGCTTTATGGCTGAGTTTTTGTCATCTCCATTTATGTCCTTAAAATACCTATCCTCGTTCTCGCCGCCCTCGCCGCTGTTGCTCTTGCCGCCTATGCGGTTCATCGCTATGGCTAGGCATTCGTGTGCTTCCTTTGATATAGAGCCATAGCTCATAGCCCCTGTTTTAAAACGTTTTACTATACTTTGCACGCTTTCAACCCTATCTATGCTAATGGCTTCGCTCTCATCAAAGTCCATTAAATCCCTTAAATTCAAGCATTTATTATCCACAAGGGCTGTGTAGGCTTTGAATTTTGCATAATCATTCGTGCGGCAAGCAAGCTGTAAATGAAAGATTACAAGAGGGTCTATTAAATGCTCTTCTTTTTCGCTGCGAAAGCCGTGAATTCCCTTGCTATCAAGGGCTGAATTTATAGAGTTAAAGCCTGAGTTATGAATCTTTTTTAAATCCTCAAAAATGTCCTCAATGTCTATGCCCTCAACCTTTGAGCTTAATGAGGTAAAGTATTTATCAACTAGCTTTGAGCTTAAACCTATGCACTCAAAGAGCTTTGAGCCTCGGTAGCTTTGAAGCGTTGAAACACCCATCTTGGATGAGATTTTAACTATGCCAGCACTAACTGCTTTTATGAAATTTAAAACAGCCTTTTCATAAGGGATTTTCACATCGCCTTGTAAGCTCATTTGCTTAATGCTTTCATACACAAGATAGGGGTTAATAGCCGTTGCTCCAAAGCCTAGCAAGCAAGCAAAATGATGAATTTCTCTTGGCTCGGCACTTTCAATGATAATGCTAGCGTGAGTTCTCAAGGACTTTTTCACAAGATAGCTATGAAGCCCTGATACAGCAAGTAGGGAGGGAATGTAGGTTAAATTCTCGCTAACCCCTCTGTCGTTTAAAATGATAATGCAAGCACCCCTTTGAATTTCTTTTTCCACAGCCTCAAAAAGCTCATCAAGTGCTACTTCAAGGGATTTTTTAGAAAAATCAAAAAGCAAGGAAAATTCAGCCACCTTGAAATCTTTCTCTTTTAAATGCTTAATTTTAAATAATTCCTCATTTGAAATGATAGGCAAAGAAAGGCGAACCCTTTTGCAGTTGTTTTCATTTGGCTTCAAAAGATTTCCCTCTCGTCCTAAATATGTGCGAGTTGAGGTAACGATTTCCTCTCTAATTGCATCAAGTGGAGGATTAGTAACTTGAGCAAAAAGTTGCTTGAAATAATTAAAAAGCGGCTCGCACTTGCTTGAAAGCACAGCCAAGGGCGTATCCACACCCATAGCAGCAAGTGATTCTTTTCCTGTGTTAGCCATAGGTTCAATGCCTTGCTTTAGCTCATCATAAGCCCAGTTAAAGACCTTTTGAAGCCTGATAATTTCCTCTTTTTTCATAAAATTATGGCTATAATTTTTTAGGGGCAATTCCTCAATGCGAACTATGTTTTCTATCCATTTTTCATAAGGCTTTGCATTTGCATACCTTTCTTTAAGCTCGTTATCATCGATGAGCTTTCCTTGCAGAGTATCCACTAGCAAAAGCTTGCCCGGCTCCAAACGGCTTTTTAGCTTGATATTTTGCTCATCAATCTTCAAAGCCCCCGTCTCGCTTGATAAAATGAGAAAATCATCCTTTGTGATGTAGTAGCGAGAGGGACGAAAGCCGTTTCTATCAAGGCTTGCTCCCATTATCTCGCCATCTGTAAAGATGATGGCAGCAGGTCCGTCCCAAGGCTCCATTAGGGTTGAAAGGTATTCGTAAAAGGCTCTTTTTTGAGGGGGCATATTTTTGTTTTTATGCCAAGGCTCTGGTATCATCATCATAAAGGCTTCTTCAAGGCTTCGTCCGTTTAGAGCTAGAAATTCTAAGGTATTATCAAACATAGCAGAATCGCTACTTGGCTTTGCTATGATGGGGAAAAGCTCTTGAATGTCCTCAAAATACTCGCTCTCAAAAAGCCCCTCCCTTGCGTGGATGTTTCCTATGTTGCCTTGAATGGTGTTTATCTCTCCATTATGCACCATATAGCGATTTGGATGAGCCCTCTCCCAGC
Organism: Campylobacter troglodytis; assembly: GCF_006864425.1. Lineage (GTDB taxonomy): Bacteria > Campylobacterota > Campylobacteria > Campylobacterales > Campylobacteraceae > Campylobacter_D > Campylobacter_D troglodytis. Next base: position 11,297 of record NZ_QHLI01000060.1, read on the forward strand.
TTGGAAAGGTGTTTGTAGAAAAACGAGAATGCACAAGTGCGATGGCAGATTTTAAATTCACATCCTTGAAATCAAGGTAAAAATCGCTTAACTGTGTTGAAAGCAACATACCCTTATAAACAATGGTACGTGATGAAAAGGAGCAAATGTAGAATTTTGGGACATTTAAAGCCTTTTTTTCAATGACGCGTCTTGTAGCATAAAGCAGCCTTTCAAATTCTATGCCAGAGCTTACATTTTTAGGACGCTTGACAAAGGCTTGCAAGAAAAAGGGCATAGCATTGTAAGCAGTAGGTCCTATGTCGCTAGGATTTGTAGGCACGAAGCGAAAGCCTAAAAATTCAAGGTTTTTTTCTTTTAGCCCCTCTAAAAAAAGCTTTTTGGAAAGCTCTCTTGCCTCTAAATTTGGGGATAAAAACATAAAGGCAACCCCATAATCGCCCTTTTTAGGCAAGGCAAAGCCTAGCTCTTGAGTAGCAAAGAAATCGTGTGGGATTTGTATGAGTATGCCTGCACCATCTCCGGTATTTTCCTCATTTCCTGCACCACCACGGTGCTCAAGCTGCATCAAAATTTGCAAGGCATCTTGAATCACCTTGTAAGAGGCTATTCCTTTTATATTTGCCACAGCAGCGATACCACAGGCATCGTGTTCGAATCTGCTTTCATAAAGGGGGAAATCTTTTGGATCTAAGTCTTGCTTATTAAGGGCTTGTTTTGAGAATTTAATCTTCTTTGTTGATCTTGATGAATTTGCTTTTATAGTTTGGTGTGTAGGATTTTGATTACGCGACATTTTGTCCTCCTTCTTATATATCAATAAAAGATTATAGCATAAATTTTATCTTAAACTTAAATTAAATAAAAAAATTTCAAGTTAAATTTAGGCTAGGATTTAAAAATAATCAAATAAAAAATAAATAAAAATTATGTTAAAATTCACGCACAAATTTCAAAAAAGGAGCTAGAATGGCTTACAGAATCGAACGAGATACTATGGGCGAGGTGAAGGTACCTGATGATAAATATTGGGGTGCACAAACAGAAAGAAGTTTTGAAAACTTCAAAATCGGCATTGAAAAGATGCCAAGGGTTTTGATATATGCCTTTGTAAATCTCAAAAAGGCTTGCGCCATCGTCAATGAAAGGCTTGGCAATGGGCTTGACAAAGAGCGTTGCGGTGGCATAGTCAAGGCTTGCGATGAAATTTTAGCGGGCAAACTTGATGATAATTTCCCTCTGGCTATTTGGCAAACAGGAAGTGGTACGCAAAGCAATATGAATGTCAATGAGGTCATCGCAAACAAAGCCACAGAGCTACTTGGCAAGGATTTTCGCAAGGAAAAATTCGTACATCCTAACGACCATGTGAACCGTGGGCAAAGTAGCAACGACACCTTCCCCACAGCGATGAGCATAGTAGCAGTTGAGCAAGTAGAAAAAAAGCTTATCCCCGCACTTGATGAGCTTATCGGCACTTTTAAGAAAAAGGTGGCTGAATTTAAAGACATCATCAAAAGCGGACGCACACACTTGCAAGATGCCACCCCACTTACCTTGGGGCAAGAATTTAGCGGATATTTGTCAATGTTAGAGCATTCAAAGGAGCAAATAATTTCAAGTTTGCCAACTTTAAGAGAGTTAGCCATAGGTGGCACAGCAGTTGGCACAGGGCTTAATGCACCAGCAAATTTCAGCGAGGAGGTAAGCAAGGAGCTAACAAAGCTAATAGGGGTTAAATTCATATCAAGTCCTAATAAATTTCACGCACTAACTAGCCACGATGCTGTTGTTTTTACGCACGGGGCTATGAAGGGCTTGGCTGCAAATTTAATGAAGATAGCAAATGACATTAGATGGCTTGCTAGCGGTCCTAGATGTGGGCTTGGTGAGCTAAACATACCTGAAAATGAGCCGGGAAGTTCGATCATGCCAGGCAAGGTAAATCCTACGCAATGTGAGGCTATAACTATGGTAGCCGTGCAGGTGATGGGAAATGACGCTGCCATTGGCTTTGCAGCATCTCAGGGAAATTTTGAGCTTAATGTGTTTAAGCCTGTCATTATTTACAACTTCTTGCAAAGCCTTGATTTGCTTGCTGATTCTATGCACTCCTTTAACATTCACTGCGCTGTTGGAATTAGTGCTAACAAAGAAAAGATAGATTATTATCTAAACAATTCCTTGATGCTAGTAACTGCCTTAAATCCTCACATAGGCTATGAAAACGCAGCCAAAATCGCCAAAAACGCCCACAAAAAAGGCATCTCTTTAAAAGAATCCGCACTTGAATTAAAGCTAGTAAGCGAGAAGGATTATGATAAATTCGTAGTGCCAAAGGATATGATCCATCCTTTAAAGAAAAAGGGCAAATAAACAGTTGAAGAGCTTAAAGAAAACAAATTCACGCTTTGAGGGCGTGAATTTTATATAGTTGATCTTTTTTAGCTAAGTGCTTTTATGTGAATTTAAGCTAAATGTTTGTTTGTTGTTAAAGAGATTAAATTTAAGTAAAGCTCTTTGTAAAAAAGCATTGATTTTTATCCATCCTAAGGTGCGATAAGTTTCTCAAAAATGAAATTCAACCGATAAAGCGTGATTTCTTTGGCAAACTAAGTTAATAAAGCTTAGCTTATTTGGCAAACGAAGTTTTATAAAATGTAGTTTCTTTAAAAAATGAAATCTATGTTAATGTGTACTAAGTATTTCACAGCTTAGCTTATTTGGCAAACGAAGTTTAATAAAGCTTAATCTCTTTGACAAACGAGCTTTATTTTAGAAAAATAATGGCTTAAAATAACTTAAGCGGATTTTGCCTTATCAATTTTGATAAATTTTGATGATAATTTTGCCCTAATATTTTCGTATTATCTCTAAATTCCATCTCCTTTAAGTGCAAGGATTAGATATTCTTTTTAATTCCACAAACTTTGGCAAGTTTAAAATTTTCATAAACCCTTTTACTACACAGTTGCAAGAGTATGAAATAAAAATGCTTCAAAATTTCTTTAAATTTCGCCTTTGTCATTCTTGCACGAATTATATACTTGTTTTCACCTTGTGCATCATAACTTAAAGCTCCTTTATGTGAGTCTAAGTTAAAGAGAGTCTTGCTTTTCATAGAATTTAACTTTAAAAACCCTTTGATTTAAATTTAATTAAGCCGTTTATTAAAATTCGTTTTGAGTGTTGAAAGCTCTCTATCTTAGCATACTAGCAAGCTTGAAAGCATACTTTCTTATATAGTTATATCAATGCATCGTAAGTTTGCTTAATATCCTTAAACCCTTCTACAAGCTTATTTTTTAAGCCTTTTGCAAAAGCTCTAAGTTTGTGAGATCTTTCTTGGCATCTGCAAAAAGAGTTAAAATTAAGGCTTTTCATAAGGAGCATTTTGCCAAGCAAAATCATCCCAGATCCTTAATATCCTTGTCTCATCAAGCAGATCAGGATCTATTCGAGTTCCTACAAGGTGATTTTTACGCACCTCATCAAGCACAAGTGCCTTTTCAAAAAGCTCATCATTTGCTTTTATGGGATCTATTGTTTGATTTCTAAAATAATCCACCCTTCCTATTTTAATATGGGCAAAATGCCAGGTATTAAGTGGGGCATAGATATTAAATCTCTCATCTTTAAAGACCCAAGATTCGATCTCAGCCTCATTTGGCAAAAACTGTGGGCTAAATTCAAACCTATCATTATACAAAAGCCAGTGATCATAAAAATGAGAAAGAAAGCCCTCTATGTTGCTAGCAGACACCTTGCCGCTTATCATTCTTACTTGCTTATTTTTAATAGCGTAATTTAGCCTATCATATTGCACAATCTCTTGCTTGTTTCTTGCAAGATAAAAGCTTTTGTAAAGCTTTTTTGCATCATAAATTTGATCCACATCGATCTTAATAAGCCACTGCTTTTTGGGTATAAAAGAAAGGGCGAAATTGTAGTAATTATAAAGGCGGTTTTCTTGTGATTTTGGGGCGTGAATTTGTATGTGATGGGGGTATTTTATTGCAATAAAACTTGGATATTTTGCAACAAAATCAAGTATGATCTCCTCGCTTTTGTTCGTGCAGTCATTATAAGCAATGATGCCTCGCTGAATGGCTGGTAATATGCTTTCTAAACTCTTTTTAAGCGTTATATCTTCATTGCATACTCTTATGAAAGCCCAAGGATTTAGTGGGGATTTGGGGTCTTTGGAGTTTGGATCAAAGTCAAAATAACCGTGATGGGTGCAGATAACTGAGTGTGAAGTATTTAAAGTGAATTTATCTTTTGAGCTTGTGCTTTGAAATGCTGTGTTTTGAGTAGAATTTGGCTTGAAGTTACTGTTTAAATTTAAGAGCTGATCTTGTGCTGTTTTATAAGCTTGATTTAAGATTTGATCCTGGGTGGCTGGGCTTTGAGTTAGATTTAACTGGGATTGAATGGATTTTGGCTGAATTTGAGTGAGATTTTGCCTAGCTGTGTTTGGATTTTGTTTGAATGCTTGTTGAATTTGGATGGAGTGTTGCGTAAAATTATCGCTTAAATTTACAAGCTCGCCATTTACTCTCTCTCTCTCTCTCTCTCGTTAGTAGGCATTGCATTTAAAGCAATTTTCGCATTTTGCTCTATAAAATACTCATTTTCGTAAGCGTTGATTTTGGCTAAAACCGCCTTTGGAACAAAGCTATCTTGTTGGGTGTGTAAAATATATCTTTCAAACTTAGGATGAAGGTGTTTGTCATAAAGATATCTTCTAGCTTTGATCCTAGCCTTTTGATTTGGTATGAGATTGCAAAGGACTTGAAAAAATGCTTTTAAGAGCTTGTAGGCAATTTTCTTGGCTAAAAATATAAAACAATAAGGCATCTTAGTCCTTTAATATTTAAATTCAAAGATGATTATTTTAGCCAAAAATATTTAAGTTGCCAAATTTAAACTAGAATTCAAAAACTATTTTTTAAACAAGGACTTGAATTCAATACCTTGTCATTTTGCCAAAGCCTAAAAAATTCCATAAACTTAACATAAACTTCCATAAAATGATCCTTAAATATTTTTGATCTTTAATTTTCTAAGATAGGCTTTTTTTAATATGATTTTGTTATAATCTAAAGAACCTTTTTGTAAAATGTGTGAATTTATAAATTTAAAAAAGGCTTTGCTTGAATTTAAATTCGCTTGAATTCAAACCTAGCAAATTCACAGTTACTAGCTTAAAAGCAAGGTGCTGAATTTAAATTTGCTAGCTTTGAATTTACTTGAATTTGTGAATTCAAAACAAGCCTTGCTTGAATTTAAATTTGCTAGCCTTGAATTTATCGAAAGTTAAAAGCTAAAATTTAAAAATAAAAATTGAAAGTAAATTTTAAAAGTAAAAGTTAAAAGTAAATTAAATTTTAAAACAAAACCCAAAAGAAAAAACAGTGCCAAACACTACAAAACCCAAAAGGAAGAACAATGTCAAAAGAAATTCCACAAGAAAGATCACAAACAATGTCCAAAGAAATGCCGCAAGAAATGTCAAAAGAAAGATCACAAGAAATCCCACAAGAAGCAACAACCCCAACCCCC
>NZ_QHLI01000061.1 GCF_006864425.1 Campylobacter troglodytis
TGCTTCGTTTCGTCTTGCAACTGTGCAGAGTAAAAGTTTTAAAAGTTGACACTTGCCAAATTTAATGACTGAAATTTTGTCCTTCATTTAAAAGAAATAAAATTAAGGCGAAAATTTTGAGACAAAATTCTCATCAAAATTTATTAAAGTTGATAAGATAAAATACGCTTAAGTTGGATTGAGCCAAGAAAATTTTTCCTTCACTTAAAAGAAATATAATTTAAAAATAAGACAAAAATTTTAAGCCAAAACTTCTCATAAAAATTTACTAAACTCATAAGCTAAAATCTTGTTAAGTTTAATTTAGCATTTATCTTTTTGAGATCAAAAGCCTAAGTTAATCAGCCTAGCAAGCTGAGAAGAAAGCATATTGCATAAAAGCTAGATCTTAAATTCACTCAAAGACTTGTTAAGTTCCTTTGTTTTAAGGCTTAATTCCTCTGAGGTTTGCTGACAGCTTTCATTGACCTGGGCTAAATTCTTTACATTTAGATCCATAGCAAGTCCATTTTCTATGAGGGTAGAAACGCTTTCATTTACTTGATTTATCATATCTTGAGAATTAGCATACTGCTTCATACTTTCATTTATGGTGTTTGCAAGATTCATTATATTTTCTTGCATTGAGGATGAATCCTCTGAAAGCCTTTCCATAGAATCAGAGCTTTCCTCCATCTCTCCTATGATCTCTGTTATGGATTCTAGTATGCTTTTAATGACATGGCTTGTTTCATTTACAGAGCTTTCAGTTCTTTCAGCAAGCTTTCTAACCTCATCAGCCACCACAGCAAAGCCTCTTCCAGCATCTCCTGCCCTTGCTGCTTCTATGGCAGCATTTAAAGCCAAAAGATTTGTTTGATCTGCTATTTCTGTGATGTCTGTTAATACGCTTTGTATGCTTTGGGCCTGCTTGGAAAGTCCTTGGATCTTATCTGCATTATCCCTTTCTTGCTTGGCACTTTCTAGGATCTTAGAGCTTATCCCCTCAACAACCCTTCTTGATTCCTCTACATTTTTAAGCACCCTTTGAAGCTCATCCCTTGCTACTATGGAAAGTTCTAAGCTTTTGTCTATGATCTTTCTTGACTGTCCTCCTATTTGGACATTGTTTTGTGAGATTTTTTCTATTTGTTCTGTATTTTCTTCAAGCTTGTGTGAAATTTGAGTAAGTGTAGAAACTGCTTCTTGATTGCTTTTTATGGAGGATATTATCTGAGAAAAAACAGTATGTATATATCCCAAAAAGGTATTTACAGAACTTGCCATCCTTCCTACAGCGTCCTTTGAGCTAACATTTATCTTTTCTTTTATGGCCTTGTTTTGTATGATGAAGGCTAGTTTGTCATTGACCTTGGCTAGATTGTTTAAGATATTTTTTATGACTATGATGCTAAGGGCTATACTGAGTATGAAGACTAGTAATTCAAGGGCTAAAAGATAGGTAAAATAGCTTTGCTGAGCGTTTGTCTTGCTTTGAAGCTCTGTGCTAAGATTTAAAGCAAGGCTATCTTCGACCTTCTTTAATAATTCTATCTTTTCGGTTATGGTATCAAACCACTCCTTTGCTGGCACCTCATAGTTTCCTGTTTGATACCTTTGTTTTAAGGTATCTCTCATCAGCTCTACCTGAGAAAAGCTTCTTTCTTTGCTTATGTTCTTATAAAGATCTATGCTTTTTTGATCCCCAAAATTCAAAAAGGTATTTGTATTTGTTTCTTGCTTTGCTACTAGACCTATGAAGTTTTGAAACTGTGCGCTTAAAGCAGGAGAATTTGCCGCAAAGATGGCATTTACAGTTGCTCTTTCAAGCCCTGAGTATTCCTTGGCATATAAAAAATTCATATAGCCAAACATTAATCTTAAGGTATCATCCTCACCCACAAGCTTGGCTGATTCAACCACAGTATGAAGCAAGTTTGCTATGGTGCTTGTGTAGTAAGGCACAATCTCAGTTAAAGAAGCTAGATTATCAGCCTTTGTCCTCGTGCTATCTAGCTCCTTTAATGCATTTTGCCCTCTTTGTAAAAGCTCTTTGTATTCTAGGCTTAAATCACTTCTTGAAGCAGCAGTATTAAACTCGCTTAAAGCCTTGTTAGTAACTTCTCTTTGAGCCCTTAATTCTGCCTTAAAGCTTTCTCCCTTGCTTCCTAAAAAGCCAGCACTTAAACCTCTTTCCTTTTGAAGCTCATGCACAAGCAAGGAAAGCTTGGTAGAAACTTCAATTTGCCTTTGAAGCTTCTTGTCAAGTTTAAGTAGATCATAGCTCTTACTTAGCATTATTATCATCAAAACAGAAAGTGCGATTAAAGGGAGTATGACTAGGATGGAAATTTTGATTCTAAGAGTGAGTTTATCTAAGATAGACATTAAGTGTTCCTTAAAAAGTTTGCATTATTATAATATAAATTTAATTTATTTTTAGCATTTCGTTTTTTTTTTTTTTTGTTAAAGTGCGTTTTTATAGGACTTTGCTTATCTTAATATGCTAAATTGATCTTGTTTTTTTGACAAACTTAGATTATAATCCTAAGAAAACTCAGCCCTTAAATTCAAGCTTACTCTTTGTGCTTAAATTTAAAGGCTATATTTTGTAAATATTTTTTAAAGTTTTTTAAAATAAATTTCTTTTAACCGTCCTTGTTTAGGATAATTTCACATCAAAGTTGAAAAGATAATGAACTGTTCTCATTGTAGGCTAGATTTTAAAAAAGAACAAATGCTTGAAAGCAAGGGGCATTATTTTTGCTGCAAGGGCTGTCAGGCTGTGTATGAGCTCATACAAAGTAAGGACCTTGGAGACTTTTACGAGAGGCTTGGTAAAAATACCCTAAAACCCGTGGATTTTAAAAATTTTGCTGAATTTGATGAGGATTTGGCCTTGAATTCAAAAGAAGGCTTAATTTCGCAAAATAGTTTAAATTCAAGCCCCACTCAAGCTGTGAATTCAAGCCTGAACTCACAAAACGGTTTAAATTCAAATCCCACGCACACTTTGAATTCTCAGTTAAACTCAGCAAATAGTTTAAATTCAAACTCACAAAATGACAGTTTAAACTTGGGCTTCACGCAAGGCGTAAATTTGAATTTAAATTCAAGCACAAACTTAAATTCAAGCCCCGCACCCTTTCAAGCTGTGAATTCTAGCTTAAATTCAGCTTTAAATTCACAAAACGGTTTAAGCTCAAAAGAAAGCCTGAATTCTAATTTAAGCTCAAACACGCAAAGCCTAAATTCAAGCCTCAATCCAAAAGAAAATTCAACAAAAACCTCAAATTTCGATTCCTTTGAAACCTTTGTGAGAAAAAACGAAGAAGGCTTTGGTGAGCTTAATTTAATCATAAACGGCATTCATTGTTCTGCTTGCGTTTGGCTAAATGAAAAGATCTTAATTAGCGAGGAAGGCGTGCTTGAAGCAAGTGTCAATCCCATCACCCACAAGGCAAGGGTTGTTTTTGACACAGAAAGCATTAAGGCTTGGCAAATTGTGGCTTTAATCCACGCCGTAGGCTACACCGCAAGTGCTTATGACCCACTAAAAGCCGAGCAAAAGGCAGTTGCAACAAGGCGGGAGTTTTATTCTAAACTTGTAGTAGGCGTTGGCTGCGTTATGAATGTGATGTGGATAGCCGTAGCAAAGTATGCAGGGCTTTTTAGCGGTATAAGTGCTGAGACAAAGGACATTTTAAACTTTGCTGAGTTTATTTTGGCATCCCCTGTGCTTTTTTACACGGGCTTTGAGTTTTACAAGGGTGCTTATTATGCACTTAAAAATAGGCAAGTTTCTATGGATTTTTTGGTGATTTTTGGTTCAAGCCTTGCTTATATCTACTCGGTTTGGGCTATGTTTTCAAGGGCGGGGGAGGTTTATTTTGACTCTGTTGCTATGATAATTTGCTTTGTTTTTGTTGGAAAATACCTAGAAATTCTCACCAAAAAACAAGCCACAGACACTATGGACAGCCTCAATGACTTTTTAAGGGGCGAAATTTTGGTATATGATGGGGAGAAATTTAGCCCAAAAGAGCCTTATTCTGTGCGTGTGGGGGATAGAATTTTACTAAAAGCTGGAGATAAGGTGCTAATTGATGGCATTTGCGAAAGTGGGGAGGCTAGTATAGATAGCTCGTCTTTAAGCGGAGAAAATGAGCCCTTGTTGATAAATGCTGGAAAATGCGTAAATTCAGCCTGTGTGGTGCTTGATGGAAGCATTATCTACAAGGCTAGCAAGCCTTATAAGGACTCAAAGCTTAGTCAAATCATTTCTTTGTTAGAGCTTTCTCAAAGCAAAAAGCCTAAAATTCAAGCCTTAGCTGAGAGGGTGGCTGTGTATTTTTCAAGGACAGTGTTATTTTTGGCTTTTTTATGCTTTGGGTTTTGGCTTTTTGTAAGGCAAAGCAGTGCTGAGCTAGCCCTTATCAATGCCATCTCAGTTCTTATCATCTCTTGTCCTTGTGCCTTGGCACTTGCGACCCCTGTTAGCAATCTAAGAGCCTTATTTGAGGCACTTAAACTAAGAGTTTTATTTAAAAGTGCTTCTAAAATCGAGGATTTAGCAAAATGTAATTATGCTGTATTTGATAAAACAGGGGTTTTAACGAGTGCGAATTTAACTGTATCAAGGCATTTTTTAGACAAAAATTTAAATTTAAACGAGCTTTTTTCCTTCATAAGCCTTTCAAATCACCCTGTAAGTGCGAGTATAAAGGCATTTTTGCAAGATAAAATTGCCAAAAACACAAAGCAGTTTGATTTTAGCAAGATAACAGAACTTCGTGCCAAAGGCTTGGCGGCATTTTGTGGGGGGCTTGAATTTATAGGCGGCAAGGTGGAGTTTTTGAAAGAAAGAGGCATAAAAGTGAATGAGAGCTTTGAAAATACACATTTTATCTTTGTAAAAGATGGGCAAATTCTAGCCTTTTTTGAATTTCAAAGCGAGTTAAGAGGTGGGGCAAGCGAGCTTATAAGCTATTTGCAAGATTTGAAAATCCCCATAAAGATGCTAACAGGAGATAATGAAAAAGCAGCACAAAAAATAGCCTCAAAGCTTGGCATAAAGGACTTTGTAGCCTCTTGCTTACCAGAAACTAAGATGCAAATTGTTGAAAATTTAAGCAAAAAGCACAGGGTTTTAATGGTAGGTGATGGCATAAATGACATTTTGGCTTTAAAAAACGCAGCCGTGGCGGTTAGTTTAAAAGAAGGAGCTGATTTAGCAGCTCAAAATAGCGATTTAATCTTGCTTAAAAATGACTTAAAGGCACTTAAAAAGGCTATAATGCTTTCAAAAAAAAGCCTAGTAGTGATAAAGCAAAACATAGCCTTTTCGCTGTGCTACAATGCCTTAACCATACCGCTAGCATTCGCAGGGCTTATAAATCCACTAATCGCAGCTACTTCAATGTCTGCAAGTAGCCTTGTGGTGATACTTAACGCTTTAAGGATAAGGAATGAATAGTGTAATTATGAAAGCTGTGCTAAAAAAGCTGAGTGGGGTTGAAAGATGAATAGCATAATAATGATGATGATAGCAGTGTCCTTGCTAGCCTTTTTCATAGCCCTTTGTGCCTTTTTGTGGGGCATAAAGAACAAGCAGTTTGATGATGAGTACAAATTCACAACCCTAAATGATAGCGAGGAGGCATTACAAGATGCGATTAGGCTTGAAGAGCGAAAGAAGGCATTGAAGGATAAAAAGCCTTGAATTTTAAATGGTTTTTGAAAGCTGAGGTATTTTGTGAGAAATTTTGGCTTGTTTGTGGGCTTTTGGAATTTTAGGCATTTGGTGTAAATTTAGCCTTAATTTTGGGAAAAATTCACAAGGCTGGCCCGGCTTTGGGCTATAAAATGCTTTTTGTGCGTTTGGCAGATCGCTAACGCTTTTAGTCTAGCCTTCATGCACAAAAATCATTTTCTAAATCCTGTGCCTTAAATTTAATTAACTGAAAATTCACGCAAGCGTGAATTTTCGCCTTAATTTTAACAATTGCTGTGAATTTTTGTGTTAAAAAGCTTCCTTGCGAAGCCATAGTTGAAAGTGGAATTCACGCAAGCTTGAATTTTCGCCTTATTTTGGCAGTTTTGGCTTGAACTTTTGTGAATTTTTAATGCTAAAAGCCCCTACGACACAGAGTAATTTTTTACTGTGGCTTGAAGGTATTTTGGATAAAATTCAAGCTTTTGTTATTTTGTTGTAGAAACTTAATTTTATTAAAAGAGGCTATATTTTAGCCTTCAAAAAATGAGTCTAAAAACCTTCAAGGCTTAATGAGGCAAGAATATTTAAGATCTTTAGCACAGGATAAATATAGCTAAGGATCAAGCTTATTTACAAAATGAAGCTTTTAAGAATACCTAAATTTAAAGGCTCAATTAAACTTAAATCAAAGTGTTTTTAAGTTAGCTCCTATGAAAAACAAAGATCCGTTTCCAAATTTCGCAGATCTAATTTAAGTAATTTTAAAGCATTTTTTGCTTCGCTTTGATTGTGTATTTGTAAGAAGGAGCAAAGGCACATTATAGGATAAAGCATAGCAAAAACGAGTTTGCACACTCGCAAAACTACATTAACGGCATATATAATTTTTAGGGCTTTGCTAAGTTGACACTTACCAAATTTGATGGTATAAAGAAAGAATATTTTGTCTCTCACTTAAAAGAAATTAAGACGAAAATTTTAAGGCAAAATTCTCATCAAAATTTGCTGAAATTGATAAGCCAAAATCCTATTAAGTTTAATTGAGTCAAAATTTATCTTACATGTGGCAAAATTCGCAAACGACACGTTGTTTTTCATAGGCGTTCGCTTAAAAACTTTTAAATTTGGTTTAAGTTTAATTGAGCCTTTAAAAATGCCTAAATTTAAAAAGCATAGCGATAAGCCGAGTTCTGTCGTGAATGCTCATTTATCTAGCCTTGTTTTCGCAAACAAGTTCAAGCGAAGGGTTAAAATAAAGACACTAACCACCCCTTCTTGCTGCGGATTGGGTTTGCAAAGCCGGTCCTGTTGCCAAGATCGCTGGTGGGCTCTTACCCCGCCGTTTCACCTTTTCCACCCCTTGCAAAATGCGTATAGGCGGTAGTTTGCTTTCTGTTGCACTTTCCCTTAGGTCGCCCTAGTCATCTGTTAGATGAAATCCTTGTCTTTTGCAGCCCGGACTTTCCTCTTCATAAAGAAGCGAGCATTTGCTATGCTTGATGAGATTGTAGTTAAAAAAGGTAAATTCACATTTCTTTCATCTTAAATTTAAAAAACTTCGCTAAAATCAAAGAAAAAATTCAAAGTCAAAAGATGAGCTATCAAAGATTTAAAACCAAACAGCTTAAAGTAGGATCCGTGCTTGTAGGAGGGGATGCTCCTATTTCCGTTCAATCAATGCTTTTTACAAAGACCAGAGACATTAAGGGCTGTTTGGAGCAACTAAACCGCCTTTATTTTGCAGGTGCTGATATAGTGCGCCTTGCTTGTTTGGATATGGCGGATGCAAGGGCATTAAAGGAGATCAAGGCACAAAGTCCCCTACCTCTCATAGTTGATATTCACTTTAATCACAAACTAGCTGTATTTTGTGCCCAATTTATAGACGCAGTTCGCATAAATCCTGGCAACATAGGAGGCAAGGACAATGTCAAGGAGGTTGTAAGGGCTTGCAAGGCTAGGCAAATACCCATTCGCATAGGGGTAAACAGTGGCTCTATAGAAAAGGAATTTGAGCAAAAACACGGACACACAGTTGAGGCCATGCTTCAAAGTGCCTTGTATAACATTAAGCTACTCGAAGACTTTGATTTTACCGACATTAAGATCTCTATGAAATGCTCTGACACCCAAAAGACCATAGAAGCTTATGAAAGGCTTCGTCCGCTTTGTGATTACCCCTTTCATTTAGGAGTTACTGAGGCTGGGACCAAATTTCATAGCACCATAAAAAGCTCGATCGCACTTGGAAACTTGCTTTTAAAGGGCATAGGAGATACTATGAGAGTATCAATGACGGGCGAGCTTGAAGAAGAAATTCGCGTAGCAAAGGCTATTTTACAAGATAGCGGGGTTCAAAAAAGCGGGGTAAATATCATCTCTTGCCCCACTTGTGGCCGCATTCAAAGCGATCTGGTAAAAGCCATAAAAATAGTAGAAGAAAGGGTAGCTCACATAAAAAAGCCCCTAAATATCAGCGTTATGGGCTGTGTGGTAAATGCTCTTGGCGAGGCAAAGGGAGCTGATGTAGCTATAGCCTTTGGCAAGGGACAAGGGCTGGTAATTCGCCACGGAGAGGTAGTAGCAAAGCTAAAAGAAGAGGATTTGGTGGAAAGATTTTTAGAGGAAGTGGAGGATGAGGCAAAGAGCAAAGAGGCTTGAATTTTCGTAAAAGTCCTCTGCCGTGCGGAGGGTTTGCCTTTGATTCCCACTCATTTGCGGATGGTTTGCCTTTAATTTCCCCTCCCTTGCGGAGGGGGTTTTGCTTCGCAAGGCTTACAACCCGTTGGGTGGAGTGGGTCGTCATTGCGAGACTTCGCTTTGCGAGCTTGTGGCAATCCATAAAATTCACAAGGCTAACTCATCTTTTTGTGATAAATCAATTTTGACAGGCTCGACAAAGTGCTACTGTTGGTCTAGCCTATGTCTTCTAAAATTGATTTCTCATCACCCAACGGATGCGAAGCAAAATATACTGCACCCTTGAATTTAACTTAATGGAAAATTCAAGCAGTCGTGAATTTTCGCTTGAATTTTAAGCGTTTTTGGTGTGAAATTTTGTGAAATTTTAAAGAATTTACGCTTTGCGTAAAAAGCCCCCTGCCTTGCGGAGGGCTTTTGCTTCGGCTTTTGCCTCGCAACCGGTGAAGGTGGATATTTTGTGAATTTTTGCCCTTATTTTTGAAATTTTACTGTGAATTTGAGCCAAATTTCACAAAAATTCAAATAAAAGCTTGAATTTTCGTCATATTGAGCATAGCGAAATATCCAAAATTCGCACAGCAAAAGCTTAAATTTTAGCTTTAATTTTAGCGTTTTTACAAATTTAAGCCAAATTTAAAGGCAAAAACAAATAAAACTTTAAGGAAACTATGATGAGTGCGAAGGAACATTACGATTTAGACTTGGAAAGAACCATTTTAAGCTCTTGTATTTATAGCGAAGATGCCTATGCTTTAATAGCTGGGGAGATTGAAGCACAAGATTTTGTCTTAAAGGCTCATCAAGATATTTTTAGTGCCATTGAATCTTGTGTTAGGGCAAATGAGCCTGTGGGGCTAAGCTTTATAAAAAAGTATAAAAACATTAGCGAAGAGGCATTAAAGGAGATCATAGAAACCACCACAGTTACTGCCATTGAAGGATATGCAAAAGAGCTTAGACAAAAGGCTGTTAAAAGAAGATTGCTTAAATTTGCAATTAGCATTCCTGACCGTCTTAATGATGATAAAGACATTGATGAGCTTTCAAATGAGCTTAGCAAGGAAATTTTTAGCATCACAAGCCACACGGGTAGGGTTGAGATCAAAGATAGCACCGAGATCATAGAGGAGCTTTTAGAGGAGTTTAAAAAGCAAAAAGAAAGTGATAATAAGGGCTTAGCAGGGCTTGATACTGGATTTTCTGAGCTTAATTACAAGATCAAAGGCTTTAAGGGTGGGGATTTAATCATAATCGCCGCAAGACCTGGTATGGGTAAGACCTCAATGGGCTTAAATTTCATAGAAAAAACCCTACGAGAAAACAAGGGCGTGGTGCTTTTTTCTCTTGAAATGCCAGCCGTTCAAATAATGCAGCGCCTCCTAGCTGCTAAAACTTTAATCCCTCTTCAAAGGATACTTATAGCGGATTTAAACGATGAGGAGTGGGGCAGAATAGGCGATGCTTGTGAGGAGTATAGAAACAAGAACTTATATGTTTATGACAGTGGCTATGCTAGCATAGCTGATATAAGATTATTGCTTCGTCGTCAAAAGGAGCTAGATCCTAGCATTTCACTTTGTGTGATCGATTACATAGGGCTGATGATGAGTACTTCTAAATTTAGCGACAGACACTTGCAAGTAAGTGAAATTTCAAGGGGCTTAAAGCTACTTGCAAGAGAGCTAGATCTGCCTATAATAGCACTTTCTCAGCTAAATAGAAGCCTTGAAAGTAGGGCAAATAAAAGACCCATGCTAAGCGATCTAAGAGAAAGCGGTGCCATAGAACAAGATGCGGATACAATTTTATTTGTTTATAGGGATGATTTTTACAAAGAACAAGAGGAAAAAGAAAGACAAAGCAAGGCAAAGGCTGAAAATAAAGAGTATAAACAACTGTTTTTTGCCCATCCACATCAAGAAAATGCCGAGCTTATCATAGGCAAAAACCGCAACGGTCCAACTGGTTTTGTTGAGCTTCTCTTTTTAAAAGAAAGCTCCTCCTTTGTGGAGGCTACAAAAGAACCCTTTCAGGCTACAAAATTCGAGGAAAATTAAGTAGTTTTTAGGGTGTTGTTCTTATAACATAAACTGATCATTTTAAAAAGATAGCCTAAGAGTTCACAAAGCTTAGCAAAAGAGCTATATCATTTTTGGGCAGTAAAAATATAAAAGGATCTATGCAAGATAACTTATGCTAATACAAAGCTTAATGCTAAAAGGTGCTAAGTTTATTTGAAATTCGAATTTTATCCTTTTAATATATGTATCCCAAGCTAGACAAGGCTTTGTGAATTTAAGAAGGCTCAAGATGTGTTAATAGGATTTTTTCTTATCAACTTTAATAAATTTGGCGATTGATACTTTTAGCTAAAATGAGCTAGGATTTTTCCTAAGCCATTTTAACAAAATTTTATACAAATTTTCGTTTTTAACCTTGACATTGTATCTAAATTTAGTTTCCTTCAAATGAAGGTAGAAAAATTCCCTTGCCGCAAAACCCCCTAATCTATCCTTCGCAAAGCCCCAGAAATTCTCAATTGCATTTATGTGATTTGTGCCTTTTGCAAACTCATTTTCCCTGTGTCTTACTCTATAACTTTGCTCCTTCTTGCAAAGTTACGAGTGCGTAGCACGAAGTAAAAAATCAACTAAACCATCATAAATAGCCAAGCAATCACTATAAAATTCTGTCTTGCTCATATCATTCAAATCCCATAGGTAATAGCTCGCTAGCCAAGCAAGCTTTTACAATCTGAGTATAAACTTGCCCATTTCGTTTTAGCATATCTTCTCGCAGAGGGACGAGTGCGTAGCACGAAGTAAAAACACGGATGTTTTCTTACCAGCCCCAAGTCCACGCTTAGCTCGCACACCACCGAAATAACTCTCAGCTATTTCAATCTTGCATTTTTGAATTTTTTTCACATTCTTTAAGGATTAAAATTCTAATATTTTTGATTATTTTATTGTTGCTTTGGCAAGAATTGTTGCTTAATTTTGCAATTTGTGTGGCTTTAAGAACAAGGCTTCCTCAAAAGTTGTAAGCCGCAAGGCGAAGTAAAAAAATACTTTACAATTTCTCTAAATTTAGCCTCTGAAATTTTGAAACGATTGATATACTTGTTTTTCATCGCTGTAATCATAGCTTAAAACTTATTTATTTGAGATTAAGTTGTCTTGAGCCTAAAATAATTCTCCTCAACTTCAAGCTCAGCATTTATCTTATAAAGAAACTTAGTTTGGTGTGTTTTTTAAATAAACTTCGCTTTGCTGATTTTTTTACACTCTTTGGCTATTAAAATGCAAATTTCACGCAAAATTGCCTTCACACAAGCACGAGTTATTTTGCAAAGTTTTGTGGTTTTTCTCCTCTAAATCAATTCCCCAAAAAGAACAAGAGGCTTAACGAAGTAAAAAATACTTCAAAATTTCCTTTATATTTGGCGAACTTCACAAACAAAGCTTTGTTTTTTATAGCTCTTAGCTTAAAAACCCTTTGGTTTAAGTTTAATTGAGCCTAAAATTTTGTGGCTTAGGAAAAATCCTAGGTCATTTTAGTCTAAAAACATAAAATTGCCTAGATTTTTAGCCCTCATCAAACTTTGGCTTAAAATATTCTAAGCTCATTTTATCCTATCAATATTCATCAGTTTTGATAAATTTTTTCCTCATTTTTTGCCTTGTATATAAATTCGCTTTTTTGTAACGAAAGATAAAATTTTAAGCCTTCCAATTTAGCAAGTTTTATTTCGCAAAGCCTCTTTTGAATTTAAGAGCCTTATGAGCTAAAATTATCTAGGTCGTTTATGAATTTTTCAGCTTTGCAAACTCAAATTATGGTTTATTTACTAAGCTTCTTACTTCTTGCAAAGGCACAAAGCAAGCCTTGTAAAAAGCTTTAAGATTTCTCAAAGTCCTTAAAATCAAGCTTTCTTTCTAAGATACATCAAGCTAAAAGCCATTTTTCTTTAAGCTTAATGAGTTTTTTGAAATCTTGCAAGGATTATAGCAGATAGCTTCTTGTTACTACACATGCCTACAATAATACCTTAAATAATGCTTTAAGAGCTGCTATTAGCGTATTCTTAGCCTTAACACTTACCTTAACTCCTTGACTATTCTGCCTTAATATCCCCACCTTTTACGGATAAGCCACTAGAATCTATCACAAGCTCTACTCCGCCAGCCTTGATTATAACACAGTCTGTCTTGGCTATGATTTGAGTATCTCCTACTTGATGAATAATTTGAGCACCTGCTGTGTTTGTAAAAGAGCTTATATTTTCTATGTCTGTATTGGCTGCTGTGAAAGAAAGCTCCTTTGTTGCTTCAAAGGAGGTGGATTCCTTGCTTGAAAAGAGTATATTATCACTTGCATTAAAATTCATTTGTGATTGAGTGCTTATATTGTATTCCTTAATGCTTTGAATATCCACAGTTCCTTCTACAAGCTCCTTGCTATTTTGCTTGATGAGCTTGATCTCATCCCCACTCACCTCCTCGCTTAGATCCCCTCTCACCTCAACGCTCTTATTGCCACCTACAAGCTCGCTGCTATCCTGTGCTACTCTTAATTTATTGCTAGCGCCTATGTTTAGGGTATTACTAAGCCCTATTTGAGTATCCTTGCTTAAGGCTACATTAGCAAGATACTCTCCTCCTACATTCACCATCTTAGCAAGGGCTATGTTTTGAGTATGAGTCTTTTGAATGCTCTCCACATAGCTTCCCTCAACAAAAGAGTTTTTATTATTAGCAATCTTTTGAGTAAAATCATTTTGTATAAGCTCAGAATAATCCCTTTGAGCCCTTAAATACACCTCTTCTTTGTCCTTTTCGTTTTTTAAACTAAGCTCATTGTAGCCTTCCTCATTTTGTCCCACTGTCTTTGATGAAAGCGAGGTTTGATGGTCATTTTGTGGCAAGGGCACTAGGCTTTTATTAAGCAAGTTGTATAAATTCGCACTAACATAAGGCTTATCTATGTCCTCATCCAAATAAGATACTATCACCTCATCAGCCACCCTTGGTGTATGATAAAGCCCAGAATTAAAGCTTGCTATGGGGCTTGCCACTCTTAAAAAGGAGGATATGCAGTAAAGCTGCTTTGAGTCTTCTTGATTTGCTGTGTTTGCTGTGTTTGCTATTTCTGCCCCATTTACTCCACTTTCTTGCCCAGCTGTGTTTGCCACATTTGCCCCATTTGCCACCCTTGCTTGCCCTGTTTCATTTGCTGTGCTTACTTGTCCTGCTTGCCCATCTTTGCTTGAATTTAAACTCAACTCAGAGCTTGCACTCAAAGCCTCGTTTGAATTTAAAGCCTCTTGTGAAGCCAAATTCAAAGCAGGGCTTGCACTTAAAGCCTCTCCGCTTACCCCCTTTGAATTCAAAGCCTCGTTTGAATTTAAACTGTCTTTTGAATTTAAATTCAAGTTTGAAGCTGAATTTAAAGTGGAATTCAAAGCAGAGTTTGAATTCAAGGCCTCGTTTGAATTTAAATTCAAGCTTGCACTTGAATTTAAAGTGGAATTCAAAGAAGGGCTTGAATTTAAAGCTGCACTCAAAGACGAGTTCAAGGCTGCCTCCTCGAAATAAGCCAAATCGCTAGGATTTATAAAGGCATTCATTCTAAGCCTCACCCTGCCGTATTCATCTGTGTATATGGTGTTTCTTTCAGCTTCTATGTCAAGGCTCTTTCCTAAGACCAGAGCTGTGGTATTTAGTGGGGGTCTTGGCTTTGGCTTTAAGCTTGGAGTAAAGCTTGTGCTGCTTGAAATGATACTGAGGCTGTTTGTGTAGGAGGCTACATTGCTCTTTGAATTCAAGGCAGAGTTTGAAACCGTGCTTGAATTTAAGCTTGAATTCAAGGGCTTGTTTGAATTCAAAGTTGAATTCAAAGAATTGCTTGAATTTAAAATAGAATTCAAAGCATTGTTTGAATTTAAAGTAGAATTCAAGCCATTATCAAGCCCTGAGCTTGAATTTAAAGCTGAATTCAAGCTTGAATTCAAAGCATTGTTTGCAGTGAAGGGGCTGTTTGAATTCAAGCTTGAATTCAAAAAGCCTCCAGCCTGTGAGCTTGAATTTAAAGCTGAATTCAAGGTGGAATAAAAGCTTGAATTCAAAAGCACAGCCTCATCAATGAAGCTATGTTCTATCTTTGTGATGATAAAGCTTGGCTGAGAGCTTCTTGCCTTGTCTTTTAGGCTGTTTGGCTGAGGGTTTTTTTCTAGGCTACTTGTTTGCAAACTGTTTGCTTCTAGGCTGTTTGCTTGTGAATTTCTTTCTAAGCTACTCGCTTCTGAGCTACTTGCTTGTGAATTTTTTGTTTGTAAATTATTTACTTGTGAATTATCTTCTTGAAAAGCCCTTTCTTGCAAGTTATCATTTAAATTATCTAAGGCTATTTTTTCATTTAGGCTTAGGGTTAAGACATTGCTTCTTGCCTTAAAGCCTTGCATATTAAGCCTTCTTTCTTTCAAAGACAGAAGGGGCTGGCTAGCTTGAGTAGGAGAAAAGGTGCTGTCAAAGCTGTGTTCGTTGTAGAGGGGATTTAGGTGTTCGTAATTTGAGGGGGCTTGTTCGTTTGAATTCACAGCAGGGCTTGAATTTAAATAATTTTGCGAAGCAAGGCTTGAATTCAAGCTTGAATTCAAAGCATCCCCATTGTTTGAATTCACAGCAGGGCTTGAATTCAAAGCATTTTGTGAGCTTAAAGCCTGAGAATTAAAGCCTTGTGTTGAATTTAAATTCAAGCCATTTTGCGAATTATCCCCTAAATTCAAGCCAGCCTTCATACTTTGCAAACTCAAAGGAGATAGCACATTAGCAGCTGTGTGAGTAAAGCTAAGAGCTCTTAGGCTTTCTTCTTTTGACAAAGAAAATATGCAAGGAGAGTTTAGAGCATTGTTTGCTTGA
>NZ_QHLI01000062.1 GCF_006864425.1 Campylobacter troglodytis
AAAGTTTGCAAAATTTATACTTGCTAAATTTAATGAAGTTATAAGAGAAAATCCGCTTAAGTTGTCTTGAGCCAAAAAATTTTGTGCTTCACTTCAAAGAAACAAGATTAATACGAAAAATTTAGGACAACATCTTTATCAAATTTTATTAAAGTTGATAAGGGAAAATCCTATTAGAGTATCTTGAGCCTAAAGTATTTATACTTTTAAAAGCCAAATTCAATAAGCTAAATTTGGTTCTAAAAAGCCTTCTTTTACCAAAAGATCAACCGCATCCTTAAAAAGAGGCAAGGCACTTTGTGCAGCGTAGTAGCTATAAGCCTTGGTTGGATTTCTAACCAAAACCCCTATGGTATAGCCTGTTTTATCATCACTTGCAAAGCCAAAAAAGCTTGCATTGTAGCGGTTTCCTGTGTAGCCTCCCTTTTGAGCTATCCTTGCTGTTCCTGTCTTGCCACCCACCACAAGCCCCTTTGTGTAAGCCTTGCGACCTGTGCCCTTTTCTACTGTGGAGATGAGGATCCTTCTTAGTAGCTCGTTTGCACTTTTTGAGAGAATTTTTTCTTTAAGAGCTTCTGGGGTTTGTTGAATTTTGCCATTTTGATAAAAACGGTCTACAATCTTAGGAGCTATATAAAA
This sequence comes from Campylobacter troglodytis, assembly GCF_006864425.1. Lineage (GTDB taxonomy): Bacteria > Campylobacterota > Campylobacteria > Campylobacterales > Campylobacteraceae > Campylobacter_D > Campylobacter_D troglodytis. The sequence goes on from NZ_QHLI01000062.1 coordinate 640, forward strand.
GCCCTCGTTGTTAAAGACATTATAACCTGCTAGTAGCTGTATGAAGGTGGTTTTTAGCCCATAGCCATAGCTTAGAACAGATTTTTCTATATCTTTTAATCTTTGAGGATTTGGCAATTCCCCTCTTTGCTCATAGGGCAGATCTATGCCGCTTTTTTCTCCAAAATGAAAGATCCTAAGCCCAGCTACTATCTCAAAATTACTAAGCCTCTTGGCAATTTGTATCATTCCTATGTTTGAGGAAAAGGCTAGCACCTCCTCAGGACTCATAAATGCTGCCTTGTGATCATCTTGTATGGTAAATTGCCCTAGTTTGTAAGAGCCGTTGTAGGTGTTTATCTTTTCATCGATTTTAAGCTTATCAAGTCTTAGAGCTGTTGTAAAGACAAAGGGCTTGATCACAGAACCAGCCTCGTAGCTATACTCAATGGCACTTGCATTTAGCACAGAAAGATCCTTGCCTCTATTGCTTGGATCGTATCTTCTTGAGCTAGCAAGAGACAGTATTTTTCCTGTGCTACTTTCCATAATGCCTATTATAATCTCATTTGCCTTTAAATCCTCATTTTTTTGATCTATGATCTTTTCTAGGCTTTTTTGTAGCTTTAAGGAGATATTAATGTATAGATCGCAGCCATTGATCTTTTTTTGCTGAACTGAATCTAGGCTTAAAACTATGTTTCCTCCTATGTCTTTTAGCCCTTGAACCTTTTCATCTTGCAAGGCTTTCAAACACTCATCATAATACTTCTCAATGCCCTTTACACCGAAGTTTTTAAGCACGCCGTCCTCTTCATCTAAGATAGTATTTGTATAGCCTATGATGGGAGTTAGTGCGTCCTTACTCATATATCTTCGATCTTCTTTGTGCTCTATGATGTTTAGCCCTCTTGTTTCGACCTTGTTGTTACTATTTGTAAAAGCCTTGAAAAAGCCTTGCACATAGAGCTTTTTGGATAGTTCTTTAAGATAGCTTGCCTGTCTTGAGTCTATGTTTTGCAAGAGGACAAAATTATAAGTTTTAGGATTTTTAAGCTCTAATCTTTTTTTGATCGAACTCATCACCTCATCATTTGAGCCACTATAAATTTGAAAAAGCTTTAAAAAAAGATCAAGCTTATTATTATCTAGGCTTCTTAGATCAATTTCAGCTCTGTAAATTTCTTTTGAGGATGCAACTGTGAAGTTATCCTTGGTGATAACGCTACCTCTTAGGGCTATGTTAAACTGTTCTTTTTCTGTGTTTGGAAGATTTCTTTTGGAGGTTAAAAAAAAGGTTGAGCTTAAAAACAAGATCATAAACAACAAGGTCATTATAAAGGCAAAGGCTACCTTTGAGACTCTGTTTTTATTTTGTTCAAGCATTAAATTTGAGTTCTTGTGATCTCTTTATAAGCATTAATTGCCTTGTTTCGCACCTCAAGCATAAATTTCATACTCATATCAGCCTTATTTATAGCAATGGCTGCTTGGTGAAGATCCTTTACCTCTCCTGTTGCTATATCTGTCATAGCTGCTTCTGCTTGTTGTTGGGTGATGTTTTGTTCTTCTATTGAATTTTTCAAAAGCCTTGCAAATTCATCGCCTATGTTTGTGTTATTACTTGTTTTTTGATTTTGTGAGCTTGTTGTTTGTGTTATTTTATTTATCTCGTTCATAACTAACTCCTAAGTAGTTCTATAGCACTTTGTGCTAGGGTTTTGGTGCTGTTGAAGGCAGCCACATTTGCTTGATAAGCCCTTGTTGCTTCTATTAAATCGGCCATTTCAATGACAGGGTTTATATTTGGATAAGACACATAGCCCTCTTCATTTGCATCAGGATGGCCTGGTTCGTATTTAAGCCTAAATTCTCTATCGTCTCTAACCACCTTATGCACCACAACACTCATTATGCTAGGATGGGCTGTTTTGGGTGAGCTTGGATCGTTTAAAGGGTTTTCATATTCTAAGAGATTGCTATCTTTTTTTATCTTTTTATTTAGCACCTCGCTAAAATCAGTAGCCTTAAAGATCACCTCTCGTCTTCTATAAGGTCCTCCCTCAGCTGTTCTTGTTGTGTTTGCGTTTGCTATGTTTGAGCTTATAATATTAAGCCTAAATCTTTGTGCGCTTAATCCATACCCACTAATGTCAAAATCACTCAAATAAGCCATATCTTACTCCTTAATTAAGCCTTGTGCTTGTTTCTACCACGCTAGAAAAGATGCTTCCTTGCTTTCTAAGAACGCCTTCTAAAGCACTTACCATAGCTACATTCTTACTCATTTCTGTGGTTTCAACATCCAAATCCACAGTATTTGCATCATTTCTCGCCAAATGCCCATCCCTTAAATAAATGCTAGGCTTTTTAGGATCTGGGAATTTCCAAGGATCCTGATGAGCACCTTGTGTCTTTGCAAGCTTTAATTCTTTGTCATCTTTTAATTTAAAGATCTCATTTGCTCTATTTACAAGAGCGGTTTCAAATTCAATGTCTCTTGCCTTGTAAAATGGGGTATCTACATTGGCAAGATTAGAACTTATCATTTGATTTCTAAGATGCCTTCCTGCTAAGGCACCCTCTACCAACTCTTTTGACTTAAATGGCACAAGCATCATAACCCCCTTTTTTTGAGTAAATAAAGCAAAAACCGTTCCAAAAGCTTATAAGTTTTTATTGCAATATTTTACTAAAATCCAGCAAATTTTGCAAATTTTTTACATAAATTCACAGGATCTGCCTTCTTTAATCTTAGTCTAAATTCTAAAACCTTTAAACTGCGTGTTTTAAAACTGTCATTAAAGATCAAAGCCTTAACTTTAAGGCTTTAAAAGCAAAATCATAAAATTAAAATTAGCACAAAATTACAAAAACATCTTTGTGAAAAATTCTTAAAATATCTAAAATAAGCCCTCTAAAAGAATTTTAAAGCTTGAATTTTATTAAGCTTAGCTGTTTTAAAGGCTCTAACTTAAAGTAGCCTTTTGTTTGCTTTCAACCAAAGAATTTAAAAGGCTTGAAATTTTCTCCCTTTCAAGATCGCTAAGTGCTTGAATTTCACTCTTTATGAGGCTTTGAACCAGCTCCTCATTAAGCAAATCGCCCTCGTTAAATTCCCTTGCCTTTTGAATGATTTGCAAAACCCTTAAATCCTTTTGCATAGCTATCCTTTTTGTTTTAATAGAAATTTAAAATGACATCACAGTTTAACACAAAGCCTTAAAAGCCCTTTAAATTCAGCTTTTTAAGGCTATGAAATTTGAATTTTGTGTTAGACTGTCTATCAATCAAGGCTTTTAAATATAACACAAAGATCTCAAAGCATAGCTTCCTTATAAAATAAAATTTTTTCAGAAAATGAGATTCTTCGCCTTTAAGGCTCAGAATGACAAATTAAGTGTAAAATCTACGCTTTTTTATAAAGAATTTAAATTCAGCCCTTCAAAGCTATCACGCTTACAAATCTTTTTTCCAAATCCCCGCGTCTGTATGAAAAAAACCTCTCATCATCAAAGCTACAAATTCCGCAGTCTCTTATATCTTTAATGCCTAAATTTAAGGCTTGATGCCTAACAAGCCCCTTTAAATCAAGTCTGTTGTCATTTACAAAGTCATTAAATTTCTCTTTTGCAAGGGCTAGAATTTCCCCACTTAAAGCATAGTTTTTTTGACAAATGCTTGGGGCTATTAAAAGCGTAAAATCATCATTTTTAAGGCTACTATCACGCTTTTTTATCGCTAAAACCGCTTTTTCAAGGATATTTTCAAAACAGCCCTTTCTGCCTGAGTGAAGGGCTGCTATGAAGCCCTTTTTATGCCACAAAAGCAGGGGCAAACAGTCAGCACTTAAAACGCACAGCGCAACGCCCTTTTCGCTCGTTATTAGCCCATCGCATTCATATTTTGCCTTTTGCGGCTCATAAAGCTCAACCAAATTTGAATGAATTTGATTCATAAAAATAGCTTTTTTAATAAAGCCTTTTTCAAAGATATTTTCATTGATAATTTGCCCACGAAAGCTCATAAAATCAGCCTCAAAAGCACAAAAGGCTGTGCATTTTTCATTGTCTAATAAAGATAAGAAATTCGCTCTATGTCCTGCCACGAAAGCTCCCTCTTTGAATTTTTACTTGAATTTGTTCCTTGTAGGCTTGTTTCAAGGTCGTTTTGTGCTGAATTTAAGCCTAAAAAAGCCCTATTTTCAAGTATGCTAGCCGTGTAGCGAGCAAGCAAATCGCTTTCTATATTGACCCTGCGACCCACCTTGTAGCTGCCAAATAAGCTCTCACGCATAGTTAAGGGTATGAGGGTAAGGCGAATCGTGCTTTCAAGCACCTCATTTATGGTAAGGCTTATGCCATCTACGCCCACACTGCCCTTTGAAGCCATAAAAGGCTTTAAATTCAAAGGGATTTTAATGAAAAAATCCGTCCCATTTTCGCTTTTTTTAATGCTTGTAATTTCGCCAACCCCGTCTATATGTCCTTGCAGCAAATGCCCCTCTATCCTATCTCCATAGCGAAGTGCAGCTTCTATATGCACCCTGCCTTTTAAATTTTGCGTGGCAATTTTCAAGCGAGTTTCCTTTGAAAGCTCCACAGCAAAGCCGTTTGCAAAAACTTGTGTCACAGTCAAACAAGCCCCATTTACCGCTATGCTATCGCCCAAATTTGGCTTATAGCTTGCTCTTAGGCTTAAAATGTTGTTTGCATAGCCTTGCACTGTGGCTAATTCTCTTATAAGTCCGTTAAACATTAGCTTTCCTTAATTTTGGCTTTTGCTTGAATTTTTCACTCATTTTTTTGTGAATTTTTGCTTGAATTCTTGTGAATTTTTAAAAAAATTCACGCACAAATTTTTCGCTCCTTTTTGAAAAAAATTCACATCTGAATTTATTCTCACTTTTTTAAAAAAAATTCACATTTAAATTCACAGCATTTAAAAGCCTTGAATTTTTCCTAAATTACACCGAATTTTGTGTGAATTTTAGTATAATTTTGCTTTTATTTGGCAAAAATTCAGCCTTAAATTAAAAAAATAATTTACAAAGTTTTGGCGAAGTATTAAAGATGAGTTTGTGGGTTGTGCAGAAAAAATTGCGTCAGGGCTAGGCAATGCAATCTGCCGTCTTGCGATTTTTTCAAACTCCCACAAAATTCGCTCAAAGATGGGCTTAAAGAGGATAATTTTTTATGATGACAAATGAGTATGATATTATCGTAATCGGCGGCGGACACGGTGGCATTGAAGCTTGCGGAGTTGCTGCTAGAATGGGCAAGAAAACCCTACTTTTAACGACCTTAATCGAGCAAATCGGTGCTGCTTCTTGTAACCCTGCAATCGGGGGCTTAGCCAAGGGGCATTTGGTAAAAGAACTTGACGCTATGGGCGGACTTATGGGGCTTATCACGGATAAGGCAGGGCTTCAATTTCGCATCTTAAATGAAAGCAAGGGCGTTGCGGTTAGAGGTTCTCGCGCTCAAATTGATATGGATAGCTATAAAATCACCGCTAGGACCTTGCTTTTGGGGCTTGAAAATTTGGATATATCTCAAGAGCAAGCAAGTGAGTTTGCGCTAAAAGATGGCGAGTTGGTAGGCGTTCGCACGAATTTAGGCAATGAATACCTCTGTAAAAAGCTCATCTTAACCACAGGCACCTTTTTAAGTGGGCTTATACACATAGGCAAACAGCAAATAAAAGCTGGCAGGGTCGGTGAAATGCCATCTTACGAATTAGCAAGCTCTTTAAGAGCCTTGAATTTAAGCATAGGCAGGCTTAAAACAGGAACTTGTCCTAGAGTAGCGGCTAGAAGCATTGATTTTAAGGCATTAGAAAGGCAAGATGGGGATGAAAGCCCAAAGCCTTTTAGCTTTCGCACCAAAAATTTCGCCCCAAATCAGCTTCCTTGCTTCATAGCAAGGACAAATGAAAAAACCCACGAGCTAATTAGGGCAAATTTCTATCAAGCACCCCTTTTTACAGGGCAAATTTCAAGCGTGGGACCTAGGTATTGCCCCTCAATTGAGGATAAAATTCATAGATTTAAGGACAAAGAAAGCCATCATCTTTTCATAGAGCCTCAAACCCGCGAGGCTAGCGAATACTACATAAACGGCTTTTCTACATCCTTACCTTATGAGGTGCAGCTACAAGCCCTACATAGCATAAAAGGCTTTGAAGAGGCGAAAATCACGCGTTTTGGCTATGCTATCGAGTATGATTATATCGAGCCAACCGAGCTTAAACACAGCTTAGAGTGTAAAAAAGTGCCAAATTTATACTGCGCAGGGCAAATAAATGGCACCACAGGCTATGAGGAAGCAGCAGCTCAGGGCTTTATGGCTGCTGTGAATGCTGTCTTAGCCATAGATAAAAAGCCTGCCTTCGTGCTTGAAAGAAGCGAGGCTTACATAGGCGTGATGATAGATGATTTGGTTACAAAAGGCACGAAAGAACCTTACAGGATGTTTACCTCAAGGGCTGAATACCGCTTGCTTTTAAGCGAGGAAAGTGCGATTTTAAGGCTTGGCAAATATGGCTATGAGTTTGGCTTACTTGAAAGGGCTGAATTTGAGTTGATTGAGGGGGCAAAAAAGGCTATAAATGAGGGTTTAGAGTTTTTGCTTACTACTCAATTCACACCAAATTCAGCCAATAATGCCTTTTTAGAAAGCCTAAATGAGGAAAAAATCAGCACCTCTGTGTCCTTGCAAAAAATAGTCGCTCGCCCTAGCTTTACAGCCTCAAAACTAGCCTTGCTAAACGAGAAATTTAAGGATTTAGATGAGTATGTGCTTTCTCAAATCCTTGCAAATGCGAAGTATCATCACTACATAGCCCAGCAAAAAGAGCAAATCGAAAAGATGAAGGGCTTAAAAGAGCTTAAAATCCCTGAAAAATTCAACTTCAAGGGCATTTCAGGGCTTAGTAATGAAGTGGTTGAAAAGCTTGAAAAGGCTCGCCCTGCAACGCTTTATAATGCAAGTTTAATTAGTGGCATAACCCCAGCAGCCCTTGATATACTTCAAATTTATATTAAAAATGGGCTTAAAATTATGTAAGGAACTTTAAGCTCTTTAAATTCACACATAGACATTTAAAAAAAGATGAAAAGATGATTTGTTTGAATTTCAAGCTTTATGTTTTAAATTTAGCCACATATTTGAAGCTTAGAGCTTTTAAACAAAAAATGGCTTTTTATAAAAAGTGCCAAGCCTTGTTTGTATGTGATAAAGAGCTTAAAATCTTTCTAAGAAAAGCATCTTAGATAAATTCTTTGGCGATTGATACTTTTAGCTAAAATGACCTAGGATTTTTCCTAAGCCATTTTAACAAAATTTTATACAAATTTTCGTTTTTAACCTTGACATTGTATCTAAATTCACTCTCTTTCAAATGCGTGAAAAATTCCTTTTTAATGCCGTGAAACCCCCTAATCTAGCCTTTGCATAGCCCCAGAAATTCACAATTTCGTTAATGTGATTTCGTCCATTTGCAAACTCATTTTTAGAGTGCTTTACCCTATAATGAGCCTTTGCTCCTTCTTGCAAAGTTGCAAGACGAAACGAAGCAAAAAATCCACCAAGGCACCGTAGGATTTTAATCCATCGCTGTAAATTTCACTTTCTTCAAGCTCTGAAAATTCCTTTATTATGGACTGCAACTCTTTGGCAGAGCAAGTGTTTGAGTGTATAAACGCTAGCCTAGCGTTTTAGCATTCCAAACACAGGTGTTTTGCGACCAGCTCCACATCCACGCTTGCCACGCACCCTTTTTGCTCCGAAATAACTCTCATCAACTTCAACCACTCATCTTGCTGATTTTTTCGCACTCTTTGGCTATCAAAAGCTTGCTGCACTATCCTATTCACGCAAGGGCGAGAAACCTTGCACAAAACAGCGATTTTGCTTACGCAAATGTCAGAACAAAAACACTCCAAAATTGCTAAAATTTCCGCTTTCAAATGTAGGGCAAAAATATATACTAACATCGATTTTACCAAGCTTTCAGCCGTAATTATATCAACTAAAAGTATCAATCGCCAATTCTTTTAATAACCCACAAAGCTTAATGCGACAAAACTTAGCCCCCTTGTATAAAATAAGCTAAATATTGATAAAAAAGAGCCGATATATATTTGTGTTAATTTAAGAGAAATTTGAGTATAATTTACTTTAAATTTAAAAAGGTAGGGCAAATGTTTCAAAGTAAAAGCTATGAGATCAGCTCCACAAACGACATAGAACTAGGTATTAAAAGAGAGTCAAAGCTTGAATTTAAGGCTAGTTTTGATGATGAAAAGGAAATGAAAGCCTTGTTTTTCTTCTTTCCAGGCTGTGGGATGGAGATGAATGAAAGCATTTTAGAATCCTTGGCTGAGTTTGTAGTGAAAGAATTTGAAGTGGCTATGATTAGGGTAAATTACCACTGCATAGGAAATAGACCTCAGATGGGAGCTAAATTTTATCTTGATTCCATTGATAGATTAATCATATCTCAAACTTGTTCAACCTTAAATATCAACATACCCCAGGACTTTTTTCCAAATAGAGACCTAGATGAAAACGAAATGCTCTTTTTGTTTTCTCACATAAGCAGCGAAATTGCTAAGCTTAAAAAAATAGGCTCTTTGAAGCAAGAAAGCATATTTTGCTTTACAGCCACTATGCAGCCAAGCAAAAAGGAGTATCAAAACTTTGGCATTATGCAAGCAATTGACATCATAAATGCCTTATATCACATAAAAAATAATCTTCCATTTAAGCTTCACAAAGACTATAAAACCATACTTTCAGGCTCATCTCACGGTGCCTATCTTGCTCTTTTATCGGCTAAGATTATGCCCTGGCTTGTGGATGCTGTGCTTGAAAATTCAGGCTATGTAAGAGCTTCTATGAGCTATACAGGCTTTGGCAAGGAGCTTGATTATGAGAATTTGGCTGAGCTTTTTGATAGAAGAATAGAGCATTTAATCATAGCTTGTTCTAGCAAGACGCATTTTACTAGCAATAAAAACTCGCCAAATTACTTCTCCAAAGCACACGAAAGGATAAGAGCCTTGCTTGATGAGGAGCATCTTAAAATAATGTCAACTTACAATAAACCTAAAATCATATCCTATCACGCGCAAAGCGATCTAGAAATAGCCCCCTCACAGCAAAAGGCAGAATTTCACAGACTTTTAAAGGAATTAGGCTTTGATAATAAGCTTTATATGATGAGTGAAAAGGATGTGGATGGAAAGCTCATCAAAGATGTCAAAGGGCATGGAATGGACATATCATTTAAGGCTTTTTTGGGAAAGGAATTGCCCCTTTTGTTAGCTAGCAAATTTCCTATAAAGGCTAAACAAGCAAGGCAGATTATGTATCCAAGCGAGGATTTGCAGTATGTTTTTAGGGAAAATGATAAGGGCACAGGAATAGAACTTGCCATTTTTAGAACGCAAAAGACTTAAAGGGCATTTAGCCACTATTTCAAAAAAGTGCTGAGTGAAAAGCTGAATGAAAATATACACCCTATCTTAAAAACACTCAAAGCAAAGAACAGCTTTGCTAAATCTATCAAGCTTACAAAAAACACCGTAACGAGTTTCTCATTATTTTATATCCTTACAAAAAGAATTTAGCCTTGGAATACTTTTTGCTGAATTTTCAAAGATCAAATTCAGCATTAAAAGACAATTTAAGTTTGTAAAATACATTAAAATTTAAACTTCGGTGTTAAAATTTACAAAAGGCTGTTGTGGCTATAAAAAAGCTTTGTGTTTTTACAAGAGCTCTTTTTCAAAAAGGTGTTAATGTGTCATTTGTGAGCCTACGGGCGAAGAAACCGTAAATTTAGGGCATTTCTTTCTAAATTAGTGAATTCTTAGCACAAGCTTATAATGACAAATGTGCTATTAAATCAATACTTTTTTGAAAAAGAGCCTTTGTAAAAGCACAAAAAAGCCATAAAATTCACAGTGCTATTTTTTAGCTGCTGTGTTTGAATTTAAATTAAATGATTAAGGATCAGATGTCTAGGTTTATTTTACACATTTTATTTGTATCTAATCTTTTAGCCCTTACTCCCTTTGAGCTACATAATATACGCGAGGCTCGCGGTCAAAACATAACAGGTGCAGGGGTTGAAATAGGCATAATAGATAATGCCTTCAATGAAAATCATCAAGCCCTCACAGGACAGCTCTTAGGTGTAGAGTACCCGCAAGGCTACACTCCAAATTTTACTACCGATGCTCACGGAAGCCATGTAGCTGGTATAGCAGTGGCTAATAGAACAAATAATAGCTCTTATGGCATAGCCAATGAGGCTAAATTTTATGGAATGGGAGGCATAGGAAGTGGGCTTCAAATTCCTAGCAGTTTTGATTTTTTTAATCCTATCAATGAAATTAAGATTATAAACAATAGCTGGGGATCAAACACCTATCCTGCTGTGAATTTAAGGATAAATCCTAACTTACAAATAGATACTAGCTTTACTCCACAGTCAGTTTCAGGCACTCTAAGGGCTAGTGATTTTAGTAGCGGACTTTACGAACTTGCTACTCAAAAGCAGGTTTTAAGTATCTTTGCTGCGGGCAATGAAGGCATTTTATCACCTAATATTCAAGCTGTAGCTCCTAGATATGATGAGAGTTTGCGTTCTTGGCTTGCTGTGGGGGCTTTGGATTCAAATCATATTGAAAGAAGAAACGATGGCATTTTGGTGGTTTCAGGGCGGGGCATAGCTGATTTTAGCAATGGCTTTATAGGGGCTGAAAACTTTTCCTTGGTGGCTGCTGGGGTGGATATAAACTCTGTTGATTCAAGCACTGCTAGTGGCTATACTTCTAAACAAGGCACTTCTATGGCAGCACCTGCCATTAGTGGCATAGCCGCCTTAGTCTCTCAACAATTTCCCTTTTTAAATGGAAAACAAATCGCTGATGTGCTTTTAAGCACGGCAAATAGAGACTATGAAGCTCCAAAGATGACTGTAAAGCAGGTTCAAACCGATAACACACAAAATAATTTTAGCTATTTAATCGTCTATATAGACACACAAATTCCAACAGAAGCTGAGATAAGAGATGATTTAAGAGCCCTTTATGCAAATCAAGCCATTATTGTGGGAGGGCAGCAAATAGCCCTTGATGAGCATATTTGGAATAATAGAGATAATATACAAAATCCAAATGCCACCATACAAGGCACTATGCAAGTTAGAAAAGAAGATCTTTTTGGTCAAGGCATAGCCGATGCCTTTAAAGCCATTAAGGGTCTAGGTGAAATAGACATTAACCGTTTAAGCGATGCTGATGCACAAGAAAAAGACGGGGTTAAAGAAGCCTTTTATACTCTCAATGTCAGCTCTGATGCCATCTTTGAAAACGATATAAGCCAAAAGAAATGGGACGATACCTTGCATTTAAACACGGCTTTAAATTTACCCACAAGCTTGCAAGGTTTAAATGCTGGTTTTATCAAAGAAGGAAGTGCCACACTTACTTTTAGAGGGGCAAATACTTACGAGGGTGCTACTATCATTAGAAATGGGGAATTAAGGCTTGAAAAAAGAGCTGATGATACAGGTGGGAGCATAGCTGGAAATGTTTTTGTTGAGCAAAACGCAAAACTTAATATCTTAGGCGCAACAACACAAGTATCCACCCCAACACAAAGCGCGTCAATAGCTAAAGACTTAATCAATGAAGGTGGCACAGTATCCATTGGCGAAAGAGGCTTGGGCTTATTAAGTGTTACAGGAACTTATACTCAAAAAAACAGTGGCATCTTACAACTAAGCTTTAATTCACTTGGAAACTCAAAGCTTGAAGCAAACTCTTACACAATAGAAAGTGGCGAGCTTCAATATAGACCCCTTGAAGCACAGTTTTCAACCACCCCTCAAACCATAGTCATTGATTTAAAACAAGAGCTTAAAGATGTTTTAAATAATTTTACAGATGTTAGTGTTTTGCCCTCAAATGTGCTTGATTATACCTTGATGGCTGATAGATTTACCCTACAAATCATAGGACGTCCCGATGCTTATGGAAATATTTTATCGGCAAATTTAAGCCTAGCTGCTGCTTTAAGAAGCATAGCCTCTTTGCTAAATGAACCCTCTACACCTACTGAGTATAGAGCCTTTTTTAATAATTTTTTAAACACCACCCAAGTAGGATCAACTGATTATGAAAACTCTTTAAAAAGCCTTGATTCTGATGGCTATCTTAAACATAGCTCAAAAATATTTTCCTTGCAAGATAAAAATGCCCTAAAAACCCTACTTCATCTTTATGAAGGCGATGATGAGAATTTTGCTCTTAGTCCAAATTATCATTATGGGGTATCAAAGGATGAAAGCTTTTGGGGCTTTGGTGCAAAGTTAAGGGCTAAAAAAACAGTTCCTAATGCAAATCTAGCTGGCTATCTTGGCTATGATGATCTTAGTAGTTCTTTTGAGTATTCTACTTTGAGATCTAAGATCTTAAGTGCTGGGTTAGTTTCGGCAAGTTCTTTGAGTGATTATTTGCAATTTATTTTGGGTCTTCATTTAGGATTTAGTCAAAATGAGCTTGAAAGGCAAATTTATCCAACAAATACAAGGCTAAAAGGGACATATCAAAATATCTTTGCTAGCATTCAGCTTGGCTTCGCACAAGATTATGAGCTAAGATCTATGCTTGATACAAATTTGGCACAAAGTGCTTTTGTGCTTACCCCACTTGCTTATCTTAGCTACAAACTAGCTTATCAAGATGCCTTCAAAGAAGATGGGCAACTTTTTGCAAAAAGCTATGATCAAGGCTATATAAACAGCCTATCAGCAAATGCTGGCTTTAATCTTAGATATAATTTTTTAAAAAACTTTGACAGTGCTGATTTGAATTTATACTCAGTGTATGAAAGGCTTTTAAGTGAAGATGAGCTAAGAAATGAGGCTAGCTTTAAGGACTTTGCCAATTATAAATTCACACAGCAAAAGGCCCTTGCTAAGGATAAACTAAGATTTGGCGTGAATTTAAGCAACAAATTTGGCAGAGGATTTTTTTCTTTGGGGCTTGATAATGAGTTAAGCAAGGATGAGTATAGCTTTAATATCTTAGGCAAGGTGGGATTTTCTTTTTAGTTTGTTTATGTTTAAATTTAAAGGTTAAATATATTTAGCTTAATTAAACTTAAACCAAAGGGTTTTTAAGTTAGCACCTATGAAAAACAAAAATTTGTTTTTAAATTTCGTTAAATGTGAGAGAAATGTTGAAGTGTTTTTTACTTCGTTAAGCCTCTTGTAACTGTAAGCAGAAGGCTTGTTAAAACGCTAGGCTAGCGTTTATACACTCAAACACTTGCTTTGCCAAAGAGCTATGAACTATCATAAGAGACTTTTCAGAGCTTAACGAGTATGAAATTTATAGTGATAGCTGGAAGGCCTTGATGGTTTGGTTGATTTTTTACTTCGTTTCATCTTGTAACTGCGTAGTAGAAGGGGCAAAGGCACATTACAGAGTAAAGCACAACAAAAACGAGTTTGCAAAGGGACGAAACCACATAAACGAAATTGTGAACTTTTTTGCTTCGTGTTACACACTCGCAACTGTAAGTAGAATGGGCTTTGTAAAGTTTCGTTTAGCTAAATTTAAGAGCTAAAAGAGAAAACTTTGTCCTTCACTTAAAGGAAATAGAATTAAATATACACTAAAAATTTAAGATAAAATTCTCATCAAAATTTATTAAAATTGATAAGAGAAAATTCTGTTAAGTTTAATTGAGCCAAAATTCTAAAGTTTTAAGAAAAATTGCCGATTTAGGTAAAGTAGGATATTTTAGTTTAAAAGTTTTTTATATTTTTGATATTTAATTTGGCGATTGATACTTTTAGCTGATATAATTACGGCTGAAAGATTGGTAAAATCGATGTTAAACAAGTATATATTTTTGCCCTACATTTCGGAGCGAAAATTTAGGCAGATTTTAGAGTGTTTTTGTGCTGACATTTGTGTGAGCAAAATTGCCATTTTATGCAAGGTTTCACGCCCTTGTGTTAATAGAATAGTGCAGCAAGCTTTTGATAGCCAAAGAGTGCGAAAAAATCTCAGCGGTGAAATCGAAGAGGGTGAGAGTTATTTTGGAGCTAAAAGAGTTCGTGGAAAGCGTGGGCGTGGGGCTGGCAAGAAAACGTCTGTATTTGGAATG
>NZ_QHLI01000063.1 GCF_006864425.1 Campylobacter troglodytis
GGCAAGAATTGTTGCTTAATTTTGCAATTTTAGAGGCTTTAATATCAAGGCTTCCCCAAAAGTTACGAGTGTAACGAAGTAAAAAAATACTTTACAATTTCTCTAAATTTAGCCTTTGAAATTTTGAAACGATTGATATACTTATTTTTCATCGCTGTAATCATAACTTAAAACTCCTTTATTTGAGTTTAAGTTGTCTTGAGCCAATATTTAATCTCTTAAAGCTTAAATTCAAATTTAAACGCAAAAAAGCCTTATAAATTCAAGCCTTTTGCTTACACAGCATTTAAAATATCCTCAAAGGCTACACAAAACTGCTTTAAGCCATCATCAAGCAAAAACTCACAAGCTTTTTCTAGCTCATCATCATTTAAATTTGCTTTTAATTTTGCGCAAATTTCATTTGAGCTTAGTGGTGTTTTAAACTTAGCCTCCTCTAAGCTTGAATTTTTATCTGAGTTTAAAGCCAAATTTACACATCCTCCCTTAAAGGCATTTAAGGCATCAAGGGGGGCTGTGTTTATGCACTTATCAAATAAAAGCTTTTTTATGTAGTAATCTTTTGGCAAGTCGTCCCCTTTCACGCCCGTGCTAGCAAAGAGGGTGCGAATGCTTGGCTCATTTTGTGAGTAAATAAAATTATAACAAAGACTAGCATTTAAAATACCGATTTCATTTTTAGCCACCACTCTTGAATTTAAAAGCCTATCAAAGCGGCTTACAAAGACACTTATAACACCTTGTGGCTCTCTTAAATTACCACTTTTTAAAGTGCTTGAATTTTTACTACGAAAGGCTTTAAGTCCTGAATTTAAAGCATCAAAGCATTCTTTTGCCTGAGATAAAGAAAAGATCAATGTAGCATTTACATTTATACCAAGGCTCATAAGCTCACTCATCACCTCATAACCTTGCTTTGTAGCAGGGATCTTCATCATTACATTTGGCTTTGCGATGGATGTAAAAAGCCTTTTTGCCTCGCCTAGACTTTGTGAGGTGTTGTTGTAAAGTCTAGGATCAATTTCAAGGCTAACAAAGCCGTCATTATTTTGAGCGAAATTTAAAGCAAGCTTATCAGCAGCCTTTTGTATGTCTAAAATTGCCAAGCTTTCATAAATTTCTTTTGGCTTTAAGCCTTGAAATTTAGCTAGCTTGTCTCTGTAAGAGCCTAAAATGGCTTGTTTGAAGATGGCTGGATTTGAGGTGGCACCGTTGATCTTGCCTGAGTTTATCAAAGACACAAACTCAGTGTCTAAAAAGGAGTTTTCGACAAAATCGCACCAAAGAGAGAAGCTTTTCATTGAAGTTCCTTGATGATTTGAGCCAGATCCTTTGTATCTATGCAAAGATCGGCATTTTGTTTTAAAATAGGCTTGGCACAAAAGGCTATTCTTAATCCGCTTTCTTTAAACATAGCCAGATCATTAGCCCCGTCTCCAACGCACATTATTTCACCTTGTTTTAAATTTAGCAGCGTTTTAAGTCTAGCAAGCATTAAGCCCTTTGAATCAGCTTGCATCATCTCTCCTCCTACAAGCCCTGTAAGAAGGCCGTTTTTTGAATGCAAGAAATTTGCAAAGCCTAGATCAAAATCAAGTCTTTTTTTAGTCTTATTAAGAGCCTCTAAAAAGCCTCCACTCATAACCAAAATGCGAATTTTTCTTTCTTTTAGATAAGAAATAAGCTCACATGCACCCCTCATCAAGGGCAAATTCTCACACACCTCATCCACAAGCTCACAAGGCATCCCTTTAAGCAAGGACACCCTATGAGTAAGGCTTTCAAAGAAATCAAGCTCCCCATTCATAGCCTTATGCGTGATGCCAATTACCTTATCTGCCACCCCATAGGCATCCGCTAAGAGATCAACAGTTTCACCGTCCATCAAGGTAGAATCAAAGTCAAAGATACAAAGTTTAATTTGTGAAAAGCTCTTCATATTTGTGTAATCTTAAAGGCCTTAGACGCGAATTTTACATCTAAGGCTGAATTTAAAAGCGACGTTTTAGCAAGGCTTCAGCTTGAAGAATGGTTAGTATATTATCCTCTCTTTTTCCTATGCCAAAGATCATTCCGTTGCGACCGTCTATGGTTTGAGGTGGGGGATCTATCTTAGAACGAGGCATTTTGATGGCTTCTGTTAGTCTGTCTATCACAAAGCCAGCAGTTCCTACTATGCTTGTGCTTGTTTCGGTGCGAAGTATGATGTAGCGAGTGTTTGCGCTCATTTCTGATTTGCCAAGATTAAAGAGGCTTACAGAGTCAATGAGGGGCATTACATTTCCTCTCATATTAAAAACACCCAAAACATAATCAGGAACGCTTGGAACCCTTGTAAATTCAATGGGCTTTATGATCTCTTGTATGTTGATGATAGGGATGGCATATTCCTCATCGCCTACATAAAAGCCTATGAGTTGGATTATGTCATCCTTTGCCTTTTCCTCAAAGGGCTCTGAGATCTGAGACTGTTGTTTTTTTAAGATCTGATTTAGTTTTTCGCTCATCTTTTCATCCTAGTTTCAAATTTTTCTTAACCACATTTTCAAGGTATTCAGGCGAGTATGGCTTTGTGATATACTCTGTCATTCCTACCTCAACTCCACGAAGTCTATCCGTCTTGCTTGTCCTTGAGGTTACGGCTATTAGCGGTAAATTTCGGTATTTTGAGTATTTGCGAATTTCACCTGCTAGGGTGTAGCCGTCCATTTTAGGCATTTCTATGTCTATAAGCATAGCGTCTATGTCTTTATCCTTTGTCTTTAAGACCTCAAGTGCTTCTACTCCGTTTGTAGCCTCAAAGACGGTTACTCCTAATGGTGCAAGGGATTTTTGCATCAAGGTTCTATCCATCTTAGAATCATCTACGATTAAGACATTATAATCGCTTGGCTTTTCTTTTACCTTTTTGGCACTGTCCTCAGCTTGAGCCTTTATGTCGGTTTTTATTTGCTTTGCTAAATTCATCATAGCACCCACATCGACAATGAGAGTAATGCCCCCATCTCCACGAATGGTAGCACCCGCAATGCCCGGAATATTTTGCAAATAATCACCCAAGGACTTAATAACAATCTCCTCTTGTCCCACAAGCTGATCTATAATCACCCCAAGCTTACTCTCAGCCACCCCAACTATAATAACATAGGCTTGAGTGTCGCTTTCAAAGACCTGCTTAACCCCAAAGACATCAGCAAGCCTAACAAGTGAAATTACCTCATCGCGTAGCCGCAAGACATTTTTGCCCTCTATGGTGTAAATGCTATCAAGGGGCACACGAACTGTTTCAATAACGCTTGCAAGTGGTATGGCATAAACTTCTTCTTGAGCCCCAACAAGCAAGGACTGCATAATGGCAAGTGTGAGTGGGATTTTAAGCTTAAACACACTGCCCTTGCCAACCTCGCTGTCAATTTCTATAATGCCATTAAGCTTTTCTATATTTGTCTTAACAACATCCATTCCCACACCACGTCCGCTAACGCTAGTTACCTTTTGTGCGGTAGAAAAGCCTGGCTTAAAGATCAAGGCAAAGGCCTCTTTGTCGCTCATTTGATCGGCTTCTTTTTCTGTGATGAGATTTTTTTCTATGCACTTTACCTTAAGCATATCGGCATTAAGCCCCTTGCCATCATCTGTGATCTCTATGATGATATGATTTCCTTCATTATAGGCTTTTAGCTGGACAACGCCCTTTTCAGGCTTACCTGCTGCTGCTCTGGTAGCTGGATCCTCAACTCCGTGATCGCAAGAATTTCTTATCATATGCATAATAGGATCGCCTATTTCTTCTATAATAGACTTATCAAGTTCTGTTTCTTCACCTGTTATTTCAAGCTCTATTTGCTTACCAAGCTCACGGCTTAGATCCCGCACAACACGTGGGAATTTGCTAAACACCTTTGAAACAGGCTGCATTCTTGTTTTCATAACGGCTAGTTGAATGTCTGTTGTTATGATGCTAAGAGAATTTGTGGCTAGATTAAACTCTTCTAAGAATTTCTCGCCCTCATATCTTTCCTCGACATCATCATAAATTTTAAGCAAACGGTTCTTGCTTAAAACAAGCTCACCTGATAAATTCATAAGCTGATCTAGCCTTTTAACCTCAACACGAATGGTTTGCTCCATAGCAGCAGGTGAATTTGCAGCAGGTGCTGCTGGTACCTTCTTTGCCGCAGCTGCTGGAGGTGGGGTAGGTGCTGGAGGCGGTGTCGAAGCGGCGGAAGGTTGGCTCTTGGCCTTTGCCTCTCTTCTTGCTGTATCTTCTGCCTTTCGCATCTTTAACAATCTTTCTATCTCAGCTTCAACCTCAGAATCGCTTAGCTTGCTTACATCAATCTCAGGCTCTTGGCTTAGAGGATCTTGATGTACTGGTTCTTGAGGCTGGGCGTTTGCTTGCTCACTCTTAGGTGCCTCGCTTGATGGTGCAGGAGTTGGCGCAGTAGGTGCAGCTGTGCCAGATCCTCCCTCAGCCACAGCCAAAAGCCTAGCACAAATAGGCTCTATGTCAAGCCCTATGGCAGTGTCATTGCCATTGTCTCTTATGCAGTTTAAGAGGGTCTTCATATCATCAACAGATTCAAGCACCACATCCATAATATCAGGCGTAATTTTAAGCTCGCCGTGCCTAGCTTTGTTAAGTACATCCTCCATCTTATGAGTAAGCTTTGTTAAAACATCAAAATTCAAAAAGCTCGAGCTTCCCTTGACCGTGTGTGCTACGCGAAAGATGCTATTTAAAAGCTCTAAGTCCTCAGGTCTTGATTCAAGCTCTATTAGATCGTGGTCGATTTGCTCGATAAGCTCGAAAGCCTCGACCAAAAAATCCTCAAGTATTTCTTGCATATCGTCCATTTTTCACTCCTAGCTTTGATGCTCGTGTATGATACGAGCAATCTCTGTAAAAAAGTTGTGGGCATCGAATTTAATCAAATAACCATCCCCTCCTGATTCTTGTATGCCTTTTTCTGCCATAAATTCATTAGACAAGGAGGAGTTAAAGACTATGGGAATTTTCTTAAATCTTTCATCTTGTTTTATGTGCTGGGCAAAATGAAAGCCGTCCATCTTTGGCATCTCCACATCGCTTACTATTATTTTGAGATTATTTGCAAGATCCTTGCCATAAATTTGATGCAGTTCGTTTAGCTTTTCAATGCCCTCAACCCCATCTTTTGCCTCGACAACCTGTAAGCCCATCTTTTGAAGCATACCCTTAACTCTCTTTCTAGCACTTGAGCTATCATCAAGGGTTAGAGCCATTCCGTGAAACATCTCAACACCAGCATCGTTAAAGTCCATTCTCTCTGTGTAAATTCCAAGATCCTCCACAACGCTTTCTAGATCGAGTATCAAAAGCACCTCATCATTTTCAATGCGAGTTACGCCTGTGATTCTGCCTTTATCAAAGGCACCCGAACCCGTAGAAAAGCTAGCAGGTTCTATGTCCTCCCAAGAAATTCGCCTAATTCTCTTTGCCTCATGCACGATAAAACCTATTAAAACATTGCTAAATTCAGTGATGATTACGCGAGGTTTGAAGGTTTGTTCATTAGGTTCTTGTATGCCCATCCAGGTGGCAAGATTTATCACAGGCACGACAACACCTCTAAAATCAAAGATTCCCTCTATGAAATCAGGGGTTCCTGGAAGCTCTGTGAGGGTTGGGATCTTTATGATCTCTCTTACCTTTGAGACATTTACCCCATAAACGCCCTCATAGATCTCTCCATCGCCTTGTTTGAATATGCGAAAATCCACAAGCTCCATTTCATTTGAGCCTGTCTTTACGATTTTTTCGTCAAGCATTTTCACTCCTTAAATTTCACACACATTCTACTACAAAAAAACTTCTCTCATATGCAAAAGTAGGCAAATTTATATATTTACATTCATCCGTGTTGAAAAGGGCATCTTGATGATAATGCCCCTCGATGATTAGGGCATTGTTTGATTTATATTTATCATATCTTTGCTTGGCTAAGAGCTCAAAATTATCGATCTTGTAAAAAAGATTTTTCTTTTTTTGATTGCTTTTTATTTTATTTAAAAGGACATTAAAACTAAGCTTGTTGATTAAATTCAGCGTTTTTAATAAAAATGGATTTCTCAAAGATTTTAACAAAAAGGCTAAAAATGGGGGCAAGAAGATATCTCCGTGGGCTAGCCTTAGCTTTGAAATGCCTTTGAATTCAACGACTTGTGCTTGAAATTCTATGACTTGTGCTTGAATTTCAAGGCTTTGTGCCTTAAATTCAGCATTTTGTGAATTTGTGGCTTTTGAATTCTCGTTTGCTAAGCTTTGAGTGTTAATGAGCTGTGAATTTATGCCTTTTAAATCTTTGTTTAAAACATCAATATTTTGATCTTCAAGCCCCTTGTCTTTAAGTTTCTTTTCCTTAAATTCAAGGCTAGCTTGAATTTCAAGACCCTTTTTAAAATGAAGGCCTTTTTCTTTAAATTCAGCTGAATTTCCACTAAATTTCGCCCTTTTTAGCCTTAAATTCAAGGGACATTTTAAGCTAAGAGGCTGATTTTCTAAGCTAAAAACCCTTACATTTTTAAAGATTTTAGCAAGATTAAAATCGTGATTGCCCTCTATATAAAGCACCTCAATATCCTTTGTAGCAAGGCTTTCAAGCAAAGTTATATAAGGCGCGACAAAGTCGTGGGTTTTAGAAATTTCCCCCACTAGAATTTCAAATATATCGCCCATTAAGATGAGTTGCGGGGTTTGAATGTCTCCGCTTTCAAGTGCCTTTAAAAGCTTTAAAAAGCCCTGTCTTTGCTCGTTTTCGTGTGCATCGGCTATTAAAAATGCTCCGTTTTTAAGCTCTAAATTCAAAACTCACCCTTAAATCAACGCAAAAAATCAAAATTTATCCCTTAAAAAATCCAAATATCCGTCATTGCGAGGAAATCCGTTAGGATTTTCGTGGCAATCTAAAAAAATTCAAGCTCAAAGTCTGAATTTTAAGCGAATTCAAAAACAAAGTTACAAATTCATGGGATGCGGTTGCCCACAAGCGCTGTCTTAAAATCAAAGATTTTGACCGCTTGTTCACAAGATGTTTTGCTTTATTTTCTTGCTTCGTACTCTTGCAACTGTAAGCAAAACACTTTATTTTTGCCAAATTTCCGCTTTAGGCCAAAAACGCATTTCGTGCGTTAAGCCCTTCCCTTGCGGAAGGGGTTTGCTTTGCTATACTTGTAACCGTGGGTATTACAGAGCATAGATTATAGAACATAGACTTTGTTTTAATTAAAGTCTGTATTCTGTTACCCACCCCCTAAATCCCCCTCCGCACGGCAGGGGCTTAATGTGCCGCCACTTCGCAAGGTGTGGGGGACTTAATGTGTCGCTCTCCGCACGGCAGTGGGACTTACAACGGCATTTTGTGAATTTTTAAGGTTTTCATACCCACCCCCAATCTCTCTTCGCACGGCAAAAGGACAGGTAAGCCAGCCAATTAATTCAGCCAGCCTACAAAAAGTCAGCTTAAATTCAAGCCCCACTAAAAAGCCCAAATTCAAGTCAGCCAACGCACGAAAATTCAAAGCCTGAATTTTAAGCAAATTCAAAAACAAAGCTTTAAATTCACGGGATGCGGTTGCCCACGAGTGCTGTCTTAAAATCAAAGATTTTGATCGCTCATTATGTTTTCGTTTCATTTTTTGCTTTGTGCTCTTGCAACTGTAAGCAAAACACTTTATTTTTGCCAAATTGCCACTTGGCCAAAAACGCATCGTGCGTTAAGCCCTTCTCTTACGGAGGGGGTTTGCTTTGCTATACTAACAACCCATAACGCATTTTGTGCGTTGTAAATTGCCAAGCTCGCATTAACTCACTTCACTCACAATGACAAGCTCTCCCCTCAAATCAGCCCATAAATCAATTAAATTTAAACTTAAATTCAAGGCTCACCCCAAATCCAAAGGCTCATATTTTATAGAAACTATCTCAAACTCACTCTCGCCCTTTGGCAAACGCACCTTAAACTCATCGCCTACTTTTTTGCCTAGCATTGCCTTTGCAAGAGGCGAGCTTAAAGATATGTAGCCCTTGTCTAAATTCGCCTCGGCTATGCCCACCACTGTGTAGCGGCTTTCTTTGTCCGTGTCTAAATCGCTTATTAACACAGTTGAGCCAAATTTCACGGCATTATGCTCGTAACTTGTAGGGTCAATGATTTGAGCCCTTGAAAGCAAGTCTGTAAGCTCGGCAATTCGCCCCTCAATGAAGGCTTGTTTCTCCCTTGCTGCGTGGTATTCAGCATTTTCCTTTAAGTCCCCGTGAGAACGAGCGGTGTCGATTTCCTCCACCACACGCACACGCTCAACGCTTTTTAAATTTTCAAGCTCTAAGGCTAGTTTTTCATAGCCAAATTTACTCATAGCCTCTTTTTGCATCCTTATCCTTTAAGCATCTTGGCTACATTTTTTGCAGCCCCAAAACGCAGATATTTTTTCAAAAATGTTACTTTATCAAAAAATTCTTTAAAATCAAAATTGCGGTAAGCCTCAAAAAGATTTTTCGCACTTACTTCATTTTGCAAAAATTCAGGGTTAAGCTCGCTTTTTCCCTCAAAATCGCACATTATGTTTGCAAGTCCTATGTGTTTTAGCTTGACAAAAAACCTAGCAATTAAAACATCAATAGCCCTTGCCTTGTAGGCTAGCACAAAGGGAGTGCCTATTAGAGCAGCTTCAAGCGTAGCTGTGCCTGAGCAAATAAAGGCAAAATCGCTTTTTTTAAGGGCTTGTGGGGTATTCGTAACGACCTTAAAGCCCTTGGTGTCGCCATAAAGTGCGTCAAGCTTGTCTATGTTAAAGGGGGGAACGCAGAGGATTTTTTCTCCCTTGAAATTCAAGGCTAGCTCCCTAAAAACAGGCATTAGCCTCTTTATCTCTCCCTTTCTTGAGCCCGGTAAAAAAGAAACTACCTTTTCATCCTCTTCTTTATTAAGCAAAGCCTCAATGTCTGCTTCGTTTTTGAACTCTTTAAGCTCGTCAAGCAAGGGGTGTCCCACAAAGGTGCTTTTGCTAAAAAAGTGCTTATCAAAGGGCAAGATGCTTGCTAGTTCGTTAAAATTTGCCTCGATTATAGGCACTCGCCCCCTCTTCCACGCCCACACCTGAGGCAGTATGTAGTAAATCTTTTTTGCCTTAATCCCTGCTGAATTTAAAGCTTTTGCAAGGGGTATGTTAAAGGCTGGGCTATCTATGCAAAGGATGGCGTCAAAGGGCTTTGAGGGCTTTTGAATTTGGCTTGAATTTGCACTTATTTTGCCCTCACTGTGAGCGACTTGAAAATCTATGTGAGAAGGCGCAAAATTGTCATTTTGTGGATTTAAACTTGAATTTTGTCTTTGCAAGGCTAAATGAGTAAGTTCTTTAATAGCCCTTTTTGCCTTGAAAATTAAGGGCAAAACCTCCACAAAGCCCATAGCGCAAAACTCGTGCGAGCTGTAAAGGGGGGCGTGGATTATCACAGTGTCGTTTTGAGGCTTGGTGTTTGAGCTTTCGTTTGAATTTAAGTCGTTTAAATTCAAGTTTTGATTTGAATTTATAGAGTTTTGCAAATTTTGGCTTGAATTTAAAGTTGCCTCACTTGAATTTAAAACATTTAAATTCAATGAGTTTTGTGAATTTTCTTTTGAATTCAAGGAATTCACGCTTTCATTTAAATTCAAGTTTTGATTTGAATTTAGAAAGTTTTGCGAGGCTTGTTTTGAATTTAAAATTACCTCGCTTGAATTTAAAACATTTAAATTCAGCGAGGTTTGTGAATTTTCATTTAAATTCAAGTTTTGATTTGAATTTGAGGTGTTTTGTGAATTTTCACTTAAATTCAAAGCCTCTTTCATTAAGTTCTCATCAAAGATTCCAAAAAGCTCAAAGCCTCCAAATTCAGCCTTATAAGCCTTTAACACTTCTTTTAAATGCAAATTCGCACTAGCTTCAAGTGCGGTAACTAAAAAGCTTTTCATTCCTCTTCCTCTTGCCACAAGCTCTTAAGCAAGGCTATGAATTCGGGCTGATTTTTGTTTAAGACCTTAAAGGTAGATATGATATGGATAAAGTCCTCATAACTTAGTCCATAAAGCCTAGCCACTTTTATATCAAGCCTTGCTCTTAATTCATCATAAAGCTTTTGCGTAGCTGGTAGTTCGCTTTTTTTAATGCCAAATTCATCCCCTAGCTCGCTAAATGCGCCCTTGCTGTCGTTATAAAGCTCTAAGATTAAAGCCGTTTTTGCTATGAAATTATAGTCTTTATTTCTTTTTATTTCCTCATCATCTGGCTGAGGCAGGGGGATACGCTTTAAATAAGTTTTATTTAAATGAATTTGAACCATTCCCCTAATTATAAAATTTACAATCAAAGAATTAAAAAGTCCCAAGGCAAAGCAGATTTTAGAGTTGTCGACAGTTTCAATGCTGATTTTTGATGAATTTAAAATGTATTTTTTGGGTATATGCACCCACATTGTATGCCCACAACCAACATTTTTAGGTAAAAGGCTAAAAATACCCGAAAATTCATCCGTATCCCTTGCAATATCGCGAAAGCCAAGGCGAAAATAGTCTCTATCGTATCTTAGCAAAGAGTTTTCAAACTCCTTTGTGTCTAAATTCTTAGGCTTTATGCCCTCTAAGAGCCTTTTATACTCTTTGCTATCAAGATTTAAATCCTGCTTTAAACGGTAGATTTCCTTGCTTTTTAGCCTCTCATCAAAGGCATCCTTGTCTAAATAATAATTTGCCTTGCTATACTCGGAATTAAACTGATGAATCATCTTACCCTCAAAGAGTGGCAAAAGCTGTGAATTTTTTTCACTTAAATTCTCCTCTAATTCTATAAATAAATCTTTGTCAGTAGTCATATTAAGCTCATTGCGAAAATCAAGCCACTCTAGGTTTAGTGGCAAAAATTGACCGTAGCATTTTTCCAAAAGCCTTAAATCCTCTTTATTTCTCACCTCTTGCAGGGCTAAATGCTTGGGACTTAGGGCTTTAATGCTTTTTAAATCTAGCAAGATTATATTTTCCTCCTTGTAAAGTTCTTTAAGTGAGCTTTTATAAAACATAGTTTTTATGGGGTGGTTTTTGGGTGCTTGAGTATTTTTTATTTGCATCAGGGCGAATTTGTAGCTGCGATGAACCTCATTAAAAATGCCCTCTCTGTTTTCAAAGCTGTAAAAAAAGCTTAGGGTTTTATTTTGCAAAATTTCCTTGCGTAAATTAAAGCTTCCATCTTCAAACATCAAAGCAGAGGGCAAGACATAGTTTAAACTGGCTTCTTTTGCTAAGAGGCTTAAATTTCTTTCTACAAAGAAGCGAAACAAATTTAAATCTTTGCTTTCACTAGAGCGACTTAAAAAATAATACCCCTTATAATACTCGTTTATGGTTTTTGAAAAATTTTCTCGCCTTTGATAGTCTTTGAATATATAATTTTTGGCGAGTTGATTAGTCTTAAATTCAGCTTTTTTACTCTTTTTTAAGGTGCGATAGTTGCTTTTAAATTGTGAAAAAAAGTCATCATCGCTGAATTCACATTTATCCCAAGGGGGATTTCCTACTATTAAATCAAAGCCTATGAATTTTCCATCCTGCACGGTTTCAGGAAATTCTATCTCGTAATTAAAAAAGCCAAATTTTAAGGCTAGCTCGGTTACAAGCTCTCTTGCTCTTTTGTAATCTTGCTCCTTTGAGCTTTCAAGCTTGTCAAGTTCTGTAATCTTTTTAAGCTCTTTCAAAGAAGGCATCATCTTTTGGGCTGTGAAAAAATTTAGATATAAATTCAAGCTTTCTTTGCTTGGTTCAATTTCTTTTTTATAAAGTTCTTTTGATTTGGCTATTTCTTTGTCTGTGCTGTCTGAGAGCCTGTCTAGCTTGTTGAAATTTTCTTTTAATGTTTTGAATTTTTCTTGGAAAAAATTCTCGTTGAAGAGGTTTTTTTGCTCGCTCTTTTCGTAAAAATCATTAAATTCAGCCAAACTAGCACCCACAAGGGCGTTGCCGCATTTTATGTGATGCTCTATAAAGCTTAAAGGCGTGCCAAAGATGAAGCTATCTATCCACAAGGAAAGCTTGGTTAGCTCTACGCTAAATGGGTTTAAATCCACCCCAAAGATGACCCTTTTAAGCAAAAGCCTTTTTAAAATCTCGCTCTCATCAAGTTCGTAATCTTTAAGGTATAAACAAGCACTGCTTTGAATTTCTTTTTTTTCCTCCTCGTAAAGACGCTTTAAATTTGCAAAACTATCAAAATTTTCTAGGATTATTGAGGTGATTTGATTTAAGGCTTCTATGAGAAAATGCCCGCTGCCGCAAGCATTGTCTAAAATTTTAAAATGCAAGATATTGCCATCATTTAGCCTATCTTTTAAGCCCTCTTTAAGCAAAAAGCTAGTAATGCCATAAGGGGTGTAATAACTTGCCGTCATCTTGCGGGAGTTGCTTGAATTTTTAAGATAAAGTTGCCCCTTTTTGTAAAGCTTGGGTGTGCTTAGTAGCTTGGCTTTTGTCTTTTGAAGCTCTGCGTAATCATAGCCATCCACATAGCTTTCAATCTCCTTTTGCTTTTCATTTTTTGCCTGATATTTTACATAATATAAATCCTCGCTAGCTAGTTCAAAAAAATACCCCAAAAGCCCCTCATAAATAGTGCCTAAGTGTGCTATGCTAAGGGTTTTGTAATCCCTTTTAAATAAAGAAGTTCCATCATCAAAATACAAAAACTGAGCCAAGATAAACTCTAAATCCTCATCATTAAAAAGCAAAGGTGTGGATAAAAGAGGGGTCTTTGTGCTGTCAAAAAGCCCTCCGTTAAATACAGGCATATTGTAATTTGCCTCGCCCTTGTCATACATTATAAAAATATCGCTTAATTTTTTAAAGCCCTTAAAGCCCTCCTTTTTGTCTGTGCTTTTTAAGAGGCTGTGTAGGTTTTTAAGGCTCATTTCACTCTC
This sequence comes from Campylobacter troglodytis, assembly GCF_006864425.1. GTDB lineage: Bacteria > Campylobacterota > Campylobacteria > Campylobacterales > Campylobacteraceae > Campylobacter_D > Campylobacter_D troglodytis. The sequence continues at coordinate 12,980 of NZ_QHLI01000063.1, forward strand.
AAAATACTCGTGCTTTTTTAAAAGCTCGCTGAATTTATCCTCAAAATAAGCTATAAAGAGCAAACGAAAGATGAAATAAAGCGAATTTTCATAAATTTTTTTCAAATTTTCCTCGCTACATCTGGCAAAAATTCTCTCACCTATAAGCTCAAAAAGGCTATCTTTTCCATTTGTGCCATAAATTATATCTTTTAAATCATCCTCTATGCTAATCTTAGCCTCGTCATTTTTTTCAAGGCTTTTTTCTATGATGCTTTTATCTTTTTTGGGGGCGAAATTTTCTGCCTTAAAGATAAAATAAAAATAATTAAAGCCCTCTAAATCGTCATTTTCTAAAAGCGTTTCTAAATTTATCTCGTAAAATACCTTTGTGGCACTTAGCTTGGAATTATCATAAAGTCGCCAAAGCTGACCGTTGCTTAAAAAGCCGTAGTTTAATTTGAGATTATTTAGATAGCGAAGTATTTGAAAATGGGGATTGTCTTTGACCTTTTTGTTATCAATGGCTGTATTATAAGCCTTGCTTTCTAAAATCACACTTATATAGGCATTGCTTGCAGCTCTTTGATTTTTGGGGATTTGCTCGTAATCTTGCTTAGCTTTAAGGCTGCTAAAAAGCAAGAAATCAGGCTTTTCTAGCTTGCCTTGAATGATTTTTTCCTCTTGTCTGATAAAAGAATAACCAAGTATATCAAGCGTTTTGGAGATAAAATCATCTTCGAATTGATGCTCGTTTTGCTGGGTGAATTTAGCCTTATCATAAAGGGCTTTAATCTCATCAAATGCCTTTTTAGCCTCGCTTTGCTTATTTTTAAAGGCATAAAGGCGTGGAAAATCCACCTCAAGCGTATAGGTAGTAAAGAGATTGTTTCTAAGAAAATAAAACCTATCTTTCATATCTTGTTTTTGTCCTTTAGCTTTTAAAAATTGCTTTTATCAAAAGCATAATTTTAGCACAGTTTATTAAAAACCCTATCAAATAAAGCCTTGTAAGGCTGTGAATTTTCATAAATTTAGTCTGTAATTTTGTGAATTTATCAATAAGGATTTAGCTTATAAATTTAAACTTATAAAATTTTTAGCCTTGATTATATTAATGGCTCAAGATACTTTAATTTGATACAAGATCATTTTAAAGTATAAAGAGCAAAATGAAAAACAAGTATATGACACATTCTCAAATTGTCTCAAAAGAAATTTAAGAAATTACGAAGTATTTTTTTGCTTCGTTTTGTCTTGCAACTTTGCAAGAAGGAGCAAAGGCACAAGATCTTGTAAAACACTCTAAAAATGAGTTTGCAAAGGGACATAACCACATAAACGAAATTGTGAATTTCTGGGGACCTTACAAAGTTGACACTTGCTAAATTTAAAAGCACAAAAAAGAAAATTTTGTCCTTCACTTGAAAGAAACAGAGTTAAGACGAAAAATTTAAGGCAATATTCTCATCAAAACTTGCTAAAATTGATAAGATAAAATCCTATTAAGTTTAATTGGGCCAAAATCTTAGAAGAAGAGGCCATAAAAAAGATCAACAAAAAATCAGAGCTTGCCTTGCTTTTTGCCATACACGAAGAAAGTTTTTTTATCACAGTCAAT
>NZ_QHLI01000064.1 GCF_006864425.1 Campylobacter troglodytis
TTCTTTAAGCATAGCATTTATGCCCCCAGCATTTCCCACATCCTCCATAGCTACCTCAGGCAAACTCGGTGCTACCTTTGCTATGTGGGCGATTTTGCGACTTATATCGTTTAAATCCCCTATTTCAAGGGGGCTTTGTGCCTCTCTTGAAATGGCAAGCATATGCAAGATGGTATTTGAACTACCCCCCATAGCCATATCAAGCACCATAGCATTGCGGATGGAGTTTGAATTTATAATCTTTTTAATGGCAAATTTTTCCCTATCCTTTTCATTTAAGGCTATCTCGCAAATGCGTTTTGCTGCCTTTCTTAAAAGCTCTTCGCGTTCCTTACTTTGAGCTAGCACCGTGCCATTGCCACTTAGAGCAATGCCAAGTGCCTCGCAAAGTGAATTCATAGAGTTTGCAGTAAAAAGCCCAGAGCAAGAGCCCCCTCCCGGACAGGCTTTGCACTCTATGTCGTTTAGCTCTTTTTCATCGATTTTTTTAACCTCATAAGCACCCACAGCCTCAAAGACGCTATTTAGCGTTAGTTTCTCGCCTTTGGAGCTAAAACCAGCCCTCATAGGACCTCCGCTTACGAAAATCGTTGGCACATTTACGCGTAACGCACCCATAAGCATACCGGGCGTGATTTTATCGCAGTTTGGAATGCAAACAAGGGCATCAAGGCAGTGGGCATTCATCACGGTTTCAACTGAATTTGCGATGATTTCACGGCTTGGCAGGGAGTAAAGCATACCGCTATGCCCCATAGCTATGCCATCATCAACCCCTATGGTGTTAAATTCAAAAGGCACACAGCCATTTTTCTTAATCTCATCCTTGATAATCTTGGCATATTCATTTAAGTAAAAATGCCCCGGAATTATGTCTATATAGGAATTTGCTATGCCTATGAAGGGCTTGTCAAAGTCCTCATCCTTTAGCCCGCAAGCTCTAAGTAAAGAGCGGTTTGGAGCTTTTAAATAGCCTTTTTTTATGGTGTCGCTACGCATTTTTTTGTCCTTTCTTTAATTTAACGGCTTGTCTTGCGGGTGCTTTTTTTGTTTCGCTTACGCTCGCAACCCTTTGGGTAGGGAGGCACTACACGCTTTCGCACCTCGCTCACTGCGGCAACTTCATAGGGATAAACTTTAATGTTTTATCCCTGCTTGTTGCCTTGTGCAAGCCCTTTTGCTTGCAGTTGCAAGCGTAGCAAAAACAATCTCACTCACATACCTTTAGTATGCCACGCTTCGATTTTTTCTACGGTAGCCTCAAAAATCCCCTCGCAATACTTCGCCTTATTATCTTTAATTTAAATTCTTGTAATCTTGTCTTAGTTATTTAAAATTCACACTTTGATTGAATTTAACTCATAATTTTTGCATTTTTTGCTTAAAAAATTCACATTTGGCTTAACTTTTTTTCTTTATGTCTTTTAGAGTTTTTGATCTATCCTCTGCTTATGCCTTCTTAAATTCATAGCCTTTAAATTCACGCATTGACTTGAATTTAAACTCAGCTAACACAAATTTTTTCTAAAAATTCAGATCTTGCTTGAATTTAAATTTTTCAGTGTTTTATAATCTATATATATGCAAATTTTAACAAAAAATTCACAAAATTACCTTTTAAAAGTATGGCTCTTTTTCAAAAAAGTGTTGATTTGTCATTGGCGAGCCTACGAAGTAGGCGAAGAATCCATAAATTCAAGGCATTTCTCCATAAATTCGTGGATTCTTCGCTACGCTCAGAATGACAAATATGGCATTTTGTCTAAAATCAATACTTTTTTGAAAAATAGCCAAAAGTATTTAAAATGAAAATTCACGCAAGATGTGAATTTTCATTCTTTATTTTCTGTATTTCATAGTCTGTAATCTGCATAGCCAAGCCTTGTGAAAAAAGCCAAAATTCACAAGGCAAAGATTTTAAGCCCACATAGGCTCTTACATTTAAAAGCTTTCATCATTTTTGCACAAGCACCGTTTCAGGTATAATGCCATTTAAGAAAAAGGCGATTATCAGCGTCCAAATGCCTATGAGTAAGATAAATCCTACTGAGTATTTAAAGGTGAATTTAAACAGCTCGCTTTCTCTACCCACTAAACCAACAGCAGCACAAGCTATGGCTATGCTTTGTGGGCTTATCATCTTGCCAACAACACCACCCACAGCGTTTGCCGCTAAAAATAAGGCTTCTTTTACGCCCAAAGCATTTGCTGTTACTTGTTGTAAAGGACCGAAAAGCAAGTTTGCGCTTGTATCTGAACCTGTTAAGAAAACACCTATCCAGCCAATAACAGGGCTAAAGAAAGCAAAGGCAGAGCCAGTAGCCGCAAAAGCCGTGCCAAGGGTGCCACTCATACCTGAATTTTTAGCGATAAAGGCAAAGGCAACTACAAGTCCTATGGTAATACAAGGAATAGCCATTTCTTTAAGCGTGTCGCCAAGGGCTTCTTCTACGACATTTGACTTGATACGCAAGAAAAATATCGTTAAAATCGCAGCCACCAAAATCGCCGTTCCAGCTTGAAGTCCGATAAAGCTAATGCCGTGTGCTAAGTTTATAGCTTCGCCCGCAGTATCGACTATGCTGCCCTCTAAATTTGAAAAGACCAAATTTACTCTGCTGTAATCAAGCACAGAGCCCTTATCAAATAGTGCCTTAAACCAAGGCTGGGTCCAAACTATTATGCAGATAATCAGCAAGATAAAGGGTAGCCACGCCTTAAACACCACGCCAAAGTTCATTTGCTTGTGGCTTGAAAAGTCTTTTACCTCATCAAGGCGAAAGACATTTTTAACCTTCCAAAACTTCAAAAACACAGTGGTACAAGCCAAGGAAACTACGGCTGAGATTATATCAGGTAGCTCTGCTCCTAAAAAATTTGAGCTTAAAAACTGAGTTGCTGTAAAGCTTAGTGCTGCGACAAGTATAGCAGGAAAGGTCTCTTTCACACCCTTGATACCGTCCATCAAAAAGACGATGAAAAAAGGCACGGTTAAGCTTAAGGGAACTAGCATTCGCCCTACCATCGCGGAGACTTCATACTGCTGAACGCCCACGAGACTACTCATCGCAATGATAGGAATTCCCACCGCTCCAAAGGCAACGGGGGCTGTGTTGGCGATTAAGCAAAGCCCAGCTGCGTAAAGTGGCTTTAAGCCAAGCCCAACAAGCAAGGCAGCCGTGATAGCCACAGGTCCTCCAAAGCCTATGGCACCTTCTAAAAACGAGCCAAAGCAAAAGCCTATGAGTATGACTTGAATTCTGTGATCTGGCGTGATACTCATAACGCTTTCTTTGATAATCTCAAAGCTACCGCTCTTAATGGAGAGCTTATAAAGGAAAATCGCAGCGATGATAATCCAAGCAATAGGCCACATTCCGTTCGCAAAGCCTTGCACGAAACTAGCTCCCACAAGCGAAAAGGGCATATCGTAGGCAAACATAGCCACTATGGTCGCCACGATGACCGTGATAAAGCCTGCTATATAGCCTTTCATCTTAAAGACAAGCAAGCAGAGCAAAAAGCATAAAATTGGCACAAAGGCAACAAGCGCACTTAGCCATATATTGCTAAGTGGATCAAAAACTACTTGATATGTAGGACTCATAGAACCTCCTTTTGATTTAGTCTTTAATTATAGCTTAATAAGAAGGCAATTTATCAAAATTTAGTAAGACGGTTATAAAATTTAGTTCTTTGACTGTGTAAATTTGGCTTTGTGATGTTGAATTTTAAGGGCTTATAAAAGATGTTTTGTCATTTTTAATCAATAAAAGCGATGTTTTTAGAGCCTAAGCAAGGATGAATTTGACAAAGGCTAATCAAAGATTTAAGCCTTTCAGCTTGTAATTAAGGGAGGGGTTCTTATCATACATTATGAGAGGTGAAAATTCAATTTTAAGTGAGTGAAATTCTTTTAGGCTTTTGATACTTTTAGCTAAGGTAATTAGATCTGAAAGCTTGGCAAAATCTATCTTAATATATATTTTGCTCTGCATTTGGGAGAGAAAATTTTAACAATGCTTGGAGTGTTTTTGTGCTGATCTTTGTGTAAGCAAAATTGCTCTTTTATGTAAGCTTTCTTGTCCTTGCGTAAATGCAAGCTTGTAGCAAAGTTTTAATAGCCAAAGAGTTCGAAAAAATCTCTAAAAGCTGAGATTGAAGAGGGTTAAAATGGCTTTTTGCTTGCATTTGCAACTGCGTAGCAAAAGAGGTTTACATAGTGCGTAGTAAGTGCGGACATTAAGCTGAAAACACCTATGTTTTTACTTCGTTTCGTCTTGCAACTTTACAAGAAGGAATATTAAAGCAAAATCGCACGAGTTTATACGGTCAAACATTGCTAGGACAAAGAGCTATTGCTGATTATAAGGGATTTTTCATAGCTTAAAGAAAATGAAATTTACAGAGATAGCTGGAATACTTATGATGGCTTGCTTGATTTTTTGCTTTGTTTCTTCTTGCAACTTTGCAAGAAGAAGCAAAGGCGCAAGATTGTGTAAAACACTCTAAAAACAAATTTGTACACTCGCAAAATCATATCAAAGGCATTGTGAATTTTTTCACTTCGTGCTCTTGTAGCTACGTAGTAGAAAGGGTTATACAAAGTCTAGCTTAGATAAATTCACGGCAAAGAATTTTTCACGCATTTGAAATAGAGTGAATTTAGATTTAAGATTAAAATTAAGAATGAAAAATTGTATAAAATTTTATTAAAATGGCTGAGGAAAATCCTAGGTCATTTTAGTTAAAAGTATAAAGCGACCTCTTTTTTAATAGCTAGAAAAGCTATCTTGTAGCATAGTGTTTTAGTGCTAAGAATTTACGAGGGTAAATTCTTAGCTTTTAAGGCTCTTAATGAGCTACTGCTTCTGAGATACCAACCCCACTTTGAGCTCTAAAATCTTGGGCTGCAAAGCCTTCCTTATCTATCTTTGCCCTTTGGCTAAAATCTAGCTTTGAGATGACATAGATCGCTATAAAGCCAAGAGGAATGGTGATGATACCAGGGTGATCATAAGGAAAGATGGCTGCTTCATTGCCTAAGACCTTAACCCAAACGCTAGGACTTAAAACAACTAGGCTTAAAACAGTTACTAGGGCTATTAAGCCTCCATAAAGAGCACCGTTTGTTGTGAGATTTTTCCAATAAATACTAAGTAAGATGATAGGAAAATTCACACTAGCTGCTATGGCAAAGGCAAGTCCAACCATAAATGCGACATTTTGTCCTTGAAAGGCAAGTCCTAGGATGATGGCTATGATGCCAAGGCATATTGTTGCTATCTTGGTTACTCTCATTTCTACTTTGGGATCGCAGCTTCCATCCTTAATGACATTTACATAAAGATCGTGGCTGATCGCACTTGCACCTGAGATGGCAAGTCCTGCAACAACGGCTAAGATGGTAGCAAAGGCAACGGCTGAGATAAAGCCTAAGAAGACATCCCCACCTAACACCTTAGAAAGCATAATGGCTTCCATATTTGCTGGTATGGTGAATTTGCCTGTTTCGTCTATGAATTCAGGATTTCCAAGCAAGAAGGCTATGGCTCCAAATCCTATGATGAAGGTAAGTATGTAAAAATACCCTATGAAACCTGTAGCATAAAAAACAGACTTTCTTGCTTCTTGTGCGTTTTTAACTGTGAAAAATCTCATTAAGATATGAGGAAGTCCTGCTGTGCCAAACATAAGAGCAAGCCCAAGAGAGATAGCAGAAATGGTATCTGGCAAGAAGGTGCCCGGGCTCATAATGGCTTCTCCTTTGGAGTGATTAGCTATGGCTGTTTGAAAATAGCTACCTAGATCAAACTTAGCTGTGAGTAAAACTAGAAAAGCAAGTAGGGTAGCTCCTCCTAAGAGTAAGCAAGCCTTGATGATTTGAACCCAGGTAGTAGCATGCATACCACCAAAGGCAACATAACAGATCATCAAGGCTCCAACGATAATCACAGCATAAGAATAAGGAAGTCCAAAAAGCACTTGAATCAAGGCTCCTGCTCCAACCATTTGAGCGATCAAATAAAAGGCAACAACGCTTAATCCACTAATAGCAGAGATGATGCGAACCTTTTTTGAGTCTAAACGAAAGGCTATGATGTCTGAGAAGGTGTATTTGCCAAGATTACGAAATTTTTCAGCTATCAAAAACAAAACAATAGGCCAACCCACCAAAAAGCCAACAGAATAAATAAGCCCATCAAAGCCATTAGCAAAGACAAGCCCAACTATACCCAAAAAGCTAGCAGCACTCATATAATCACCTGCTATGGCTAGGGCATTTTGTGCTCCTGTGATATTTCCTCCTGCTGTGTAAAAGCCAGAGGCTGAGGTGGTTTTTTTGCTTGAATAATAAGTAATAACAAAGGTTGTTAAAACAAACAACAAAAACATCCCAATGGCAAACCAATTCTTATCGCTTTGTTTGACATCTCCTGTATCCAAAGCTGCTGCAAGGCACATACTAAAAGATGCACCAAGTATCATAAAAATAAAAAAAAGCCTTTTAAAATTCATTTCTTAACTCCTTTGTTCCTCTGCCTCGCCTTTGATCATAGAATCTAAGGCTCCGCTCTTTTTCAAACCCTCTAAAATTTCAGCTTGTTCCTTGTCAAAATACTTATTTGCAAAGAGGGTATAAACTCCTGTGCCTACTATAGACAAAACTATCAAAAACACACCAAAGATGATACCAAGACTAATAGAACTAGGTCCTAAGCGGTAACCCAAAACCTCCGGAAAGGCTCCAACCCCAACAACAAAGCTGTAATAGCAAAACAAGATCACAATGGACAAGAAGACACAAAATTTATTTCTAAAAGAAACAAATTTGTAAAATCTAGCCTTTGCTTGAGAAACATCACTCATTTTTTCTCCTTTTTTTGAATTTGTTTAAAGTATAAGAATTTTTCATTTAATCTAAGGCATAAAAGCCATATAAATCTTAGTGAAAATTGAAAATGTAACATTTAGTAGCATTTAAGACGGTTCTAGTCCTTTAATGCTACAATCTTACAAAAAGCCTAAAATTTGTAAGTTTCTTAGCTTTTAGGTAAGCTAAATCAAAGTTGCTTTTTAAAAAAGCTTAGTTGCAAATTTAGCCTATATAGTTAAAGAGTTTTATAAGCTAGGCTTTGAGAACTTTTTGCTTTTAACTATGCCTTGCAAGTTGCTGAATTTCTACTATAAATATGACAAAATTTGCTTAATCTTACAAAATTTACTAAAAAGAACTTAGGCTCATTTTTAATTTGCAAGGCAAATAAAATTTTGTATTTTGCACTCCTTTGTTAAGCTTAAAAAAATTCAGCCCAACAAGGCTTAACGCTTTAAAAAGAAATTTTGAAAAAAAGGCTTTGAAATTTAAAGCAAATTCAAAGCCTTGTCGTTTAAACTATGAGGTCAAGACAGTTTAAAAAGTATATTAAGTCAAAATATAAATGCAAAAAAGCCTAAAATTTAGACATTGTAGCAAAAAAATTCACAAAAGCTCTTTCATTTTAAGGGTAAACTCAACATTGCCTGTGCTTATACGCAAATCTTTAGCAATTTGCTCAACTGTTCTTCCTTGATGAAAAAGATCTATGATCCTTTGTTCCTCATTTATGAAATCAGGGCTTAATTTGCTCATATTTTGTGCCTTTTGTTCTAAATTTGACAGGCGGTTTTCTTGCTCATTTTGAAAGTCCTCTACAACCTTTTCAAAGCCTTGCAAACTCTTTAAAATAGGCAAGATCTTGCTATTTATTTCTCTATCAAGTGAAAATCTCACCTCTTCTTTGATTTTTTCTAAATCAGGTTCTTGTGCTACTTCTTCTTCTTTTTCTTCAAGTTCTTTTCTTATATAATGTATGTTTTTGTTAATCTCTTCAATGGCTTGTTCTAGTTTGTGAATTTTGCTTAAATTTTCCTTATCTTTGATGAAAAAATACGCCAAACTTGCAAGTAGCAAGATAAAAACAAAGATCAAATAAAGCAATTCCTCAGTCATTACCCTGTCCTTTCGTAGCATTAATCATTCTTCTTTGCATCTCAACCACAAAGACATCATAAAAGCCCTTATCCTCTCTTTTTATCTCAGTTATTAGAGCTTGATTTGAATTTAAAGCCTTGAAAAAAAAGCTTATAAGCTGGTGGTTTATTTCTATTCTAGCATAGTATAAGGCATCAGTTTCTAGGCATTCATCTTGTAATCTTAATCCGTCAAAGGCTATGCCTGAAATTTGGCTTTTATGTTCTAGTTCAAGTAAGGAACTTCTTTGATAGATCTTATCCTCAAGCCTTAATATATCTTCTTTTAAGCTTAAAAGTAGCTTAAATAAAAGCTCCTCCTCCTCACTAAAGCTTACTTTCAAAGCAAGTTTTTTCCAAGCTCCCAAGGCATTGTTATTCATTTGATTAAATTCACTTAAAAAGGCTAGATTATCCTCTTTATACCTTTGAAACTCGATCTTTAAAGCCGTATCAAAAAATTTCATCACCAAGCCGCCAAAACATCAACAAAGATAAAAACAAAAAAAACTATGCTTAAATAGCCATTTAGAGTAAAAAATGCCCTGTTGATTTGAGAGAAATTTTTACGCACTATTTTGTGTTCAAAAACTAATATAAAGGCACTAAGAATAATGCCTATATAGGATATTACTCCAAGCTTTGCTATGTTTGCAAAAAGTAGCCAAAAAAGCACAGCCAAGCAGTGAAAAAGCCCTGAGATAAAAAAAGTAGCATCCTTGCCAAACTTAGAAGGTATAGAGTAAAGTCCTACTCTTTTATCATACTCCATATCCTGCAAGGCATAAAGCAGATCAAAACCAGCAGTCCAAAACATAACCCCAAGGCAAAGCATTATGCTATAAAGATGAATTTCATTTAATATCAAAACACTACCAGCAATCGCAGCAAACCCCAAACAAAGCCCAAGTACCAAATGACAAAGATATGAAAATCTCTTAAAGGCAGAGTATATAGCTAACACAAAAAGCACAAAAAAGCTAATCTTAAAGGCAAGAGGGTTGATAAAATAGCTAACAAGCACAAAAACACAAGCATTTAAAGCTATGAAAGAAAGCACGAAGCCTCGTCCTATGCGTCCGTTTATGTTTGGACGGTCTTTACAGCGAGGATTATTTTTATCTATGTCCTCATCCATTAAACGGTTTACAGCCATAGCAAAATTCCTAGCACTAACAGCTGCGATAATGCCTAAAATAAGGGCTTTAAGAAGGCTTGGGGTCTCAGTAAAATGAGCCTCATTAGCTATGAAATAAGCAGCACAGATCGAGCTAAATAAAAAGGGTAGAGCAAAGATAGAGTGCTTAAAAACTATAAGTTCTAAAAGATCCTTAAACTTAATAAAAACTACACTCATTTTAACCCTTGTGCGTGAATTTTTTGTTATGATTTTACTAAAATTTTATGAATTTAAGGAAAGTTTTTTAATGTTTTATGAATTTGCACTCATAGGCACGACAGCAAGTGGCAAAAGCGAGCTAGCGAAAAAACTTGCAAGTGAAATTAAGGCTATAATTTTAAGCCTAGATAGCCTATGCGTGTATAAAGAAATAAACATAGCCTCCGCAAAGCCTGATTTAGCCACGCTTAAAAAGGTGGAGCATTTTGGCGTGAATTTATTAACCGTGAGTGAAAAATTCAATGTAGCCTTGTTTTTTGATGAGTATAAGAGGGCGCGGATGCGAGCTGTTGAGCTTGATAAGCCCTTGATAATCGTAGGTGGAACTAGCTTTTATCTAAGAGCGCTTATGAATGGGCTAAGTCAAGGTGTGCAAGAAAGTAATTCTACAATTAGCAACGATGAAATTTACGAGCTAATGACAAGGGTGGATAAAAATTCAAAAATCGCCAAAAACGACAGCTACCGCTTGCGAAAATGGCTTGGCATTTATGAAAGCACGGGCGAGGTACCAAGTGAATTTTTAAAGAAAACCTTGCAAAAGCCTTTAATCAAAGAGCTTGAAATCTTTGAGCTTGTTTTAGCTAAAGATGAGTTAAGAGCTAGGGTTGAAAAAAGAACTCAAGATATGATAAATTCAGGCTTGATTGAGGAAGCTAGATTTTTGTTTTCTAATTTTAACCCCAATTTAAAACCCCTAAATTCCATAGGTTTAAAGGAATGCAAAGCCTTTTTAGACGGACAAATTACCCTTGCCGAACTTCCCACGCTCATAAACACCCACACTATGCAGCTTGCCAAACGCCAAAGAACCTTTAACAAAAAATTTGAAAGAGTGCGAATTCAAGGCGATGATATCGATAAAGTGGTAGAGAGTTTGAAAGAAAGCTTGTTATAATCATTCAGTAAAAATGCTATAATTAGGAAAAGTCAAGGAATAAATATATGGATAATGCTAAAAGATTAAAGCTTAGCATAGAAAAACAAATCAAACATTTAAAAGACAAAGGGATAAAATTTGAGCTTTATAATGAGAAAAAAGCCACAGAATTTTTACTCCATCATAATTATTTCTTTAAAATAAAAGCATATTGCAAAAATTATCAAAAAAATATGATATGTATCAAAATTTGGATTTTGCTTATTTGGTGGATTTATCTACTATTGATATGCATTTTGGGCGTTTTGTTTTAAGACTTACCTTGGATATAGAGCATATTTTAAGGACGAAGTTAATTGCAGATTTTAGCGTAACTAGCGAAGATGGATATAGCATAATTGCAGAATTTTTAAATTCTCAAAATGGCGCAGAAACGAAATCTTTTCTTGAAAAAAGAATAGAAAAAATAAAACAAAATCAACAAAAAAGTATAGAAATTCACTCTCCAAGTGATTTGATTTTGCAAAAATATGGCATTGATGACTTGGCAATTTGGAATATAGTTGAAATCGTGCAGTTCGGTAGTTTAGTGCAACTTTGCAAATTCTTTTATGGCAAATACCCTAATGAAGAGTTTAAAAAGGTTAAGGATAGTATATTTAATGTTTCGAGCTTAAGGAATTCAGCTGCGCACAATAGTTGCTTGTTGGCTAATTTAAATAGTATTATAAAAAAGCCACAAAGGCAAACCATAGACTATCTTTGCAATCATATAGAAAAATATAAAAGGGCAGAATGTGAATATATGCTAAAAAACCGCACTATCAATGACTTCATTACTTCTTTGGTAGTTTTTGACAAATTATGCCACAGCATACCGATGAAACAAGCATTTTATAAGGATTTTTTAAAATTTTTAAAAACGAGAGCGATAAAGCACAAAAAATTCTATGATAGCAACACTATACTTACAGAAAAATATCATTTCGTCAGAATAATCATAGCAAATATACTCAAACATTCTTATAAAGAGACTTTATTTACTAAAATCGTCAATTTTTTTAGATAAAATTGCATTTTTTAACAAATTGTTGCCACATTTTTGTAATTTTATACTATCATACTTTTGTCGTTCGCGAAGCAAGATGTAAAAAGTTGAGCTTTGCTAAGGTGGGAGGGGTAGCCCCTTGCCGCTGGATTTATTTGACTTTCACTGATTTTCTATGAATTTATGAGTTACTAAATAGAAGCTTATCGTGGTTCTTTTATTAAAAATATAGTTTTCCTTTCATATTAAGTCTTTTATCTCATTATCGCTTAATTCTGCCCCAAAAGCCTTTATTAACTTGGCTCAAGATATTTTAATTTGATACAATATCATTTTAAAGTATAAAGAGTTAGATGAAAAATAAATATATGATTCATTTCCGAATTGTCTCAAAAGAAATTTAAGGAATTTTGCGTTATTTTTTACTTCGTGTTACGCGTCTTGCAACTTTTCAAGAAACCCTTGATTTAAAGGCTAAACAAATCGCTGAAATTTGTCAAATTCGTCATCAAAGTTTGTGTAAAATTTTCAAAGAAATTTGCATTTTAATAGCCAAAGAGTGTGAAAAATTAGCAAAACGAAGTTTCTTTAATAAAATGAGTGGTGAGATTGAAGAGGGTGAAAGTTACTTTTTGCTTCGTTACACTCGCAACTGCAAGCAGAAGGGGCAAAAAGAGTGCGTGGTAAGAGTGGAAGTGGGGCTGGAAAAAAGACACCTATGTTTTTACTTCGTTAAGCCTCTTGTAATTCTGCTAGAAGGTATGTTAAAACGCTAGGCTACCGTTTATACTCCCAAACACTTGCTCTGTCAAAGAGCTATTGCCTATGGGACTTGGCGGAGCTTAAAGAAAGTGAAATTTACAGGAGGGACTCAAAGCTTATGATGGTTTGGTGGATTTTTTACAATGCTAGGCTCGTTCCTTTGCGGAGCAAAAGCTCATTACCTAGTAAAACACTTTAAAAACGAGTTTGCAAAGGGACATAACTACATAAACGAAATTGTGAAATTTTTTGCTTCGTGTTACACACTTGCAACTGTAAGCAAAGGTTTGCAAAGTTTCGTTTAGTGAAATTTAGAAGCACAAAAGAGAAAAATTTTATCCTCTATTTAAAAGAAACAAAATTAATACTAAAAATTTAGGACAAAATTCTCATCAAAATTTATTAAAGTTGATAATAGAAAATAATATTAAAGCATCTTGAGCCAAAGCTTTTTAGACCGTGTTTTTAAAAAACATTAGGCTAAAATTTGCCAAAATCAAGTAGAATGTAGGCTAAATTCACAAAAAGGAAAGAAGATGTTTAGGTTTTTTGAAAAAATTCTAATGAGGAGCCGGATTGTTACTATTTTACCTGTCATTTTTGGGCTTGTGGGTGCCTTTGTGCTTTTTTTCATAGCTAGTTATGACATCATAAAGGTCATCATTCATACCTTTGATTATTTCATCTTGCCAAATTCAAATATAGATCTGCACGAAGACATAGTAGGATCCATCATAGGTGCTGTGGATCTATACCTAATGGCACTTGTGCTTTTCATCTTTTCCTTTGGAATTTATGAGCTTTTCATAAATGACATAGAGGAGTTAAAGCTTATAAAGCAATCCAAGGTCTTAGAGGTTCATAGCCTAGATCAGCTGAAAGATAAGCTTGCTAAGGTTATTATTATGGTTTTGGTGGTGAATTTTTTTCAAAGGGTGTTACAAATGAAGCTAAATGATATGCTTGATATGACCTATCTAGCAGGTTCTATACTTGCTCTTTGTCTTGGGCTTTATTTTTTGCATCAAGGAAGTAAGCATTAAATACCCTCACTTAAAAGAGAAATTTTCTAAGTTATATATCAGCTCAAAAGACTTTTAAAAATATATGACATTTTTTACTTCAAATTTTTAACACAGCTAAGATTTTACAAGCACTTAAATTAGTTGTTTAACCGTAAGAACTTAAAGAATAAAAGATTAAACTTACTTAATGCAAGTGCTAGCACCAAAGATGCAAAAAATTTTGGCTCAATTAAGCTTAAACGGATTTTCTCTTAGTAATTTTAATAAATTTATAATTTGGCGATTGATACTTTTAGCTGATATAATTACGGCTGAAAGGTTGGTAAAATCGATGTTAAACAAGTATATATTTTTGCCCTACATTTCGGAGCGAA
>NZ_QHLI01000065.1 GCF_006864425.1 Campylobacter troglodytis
TTGCAAAGTTGCGAGTGTAACGAAGCAAAAAAATGCTTCGTAATTCCCTAAATTATATCTGCGAAATTCAGAAACGAATCTTTGTTTTTCATAGGACTTCACTTAAAAACCCTTTGGTTTAAGTTTAATTGAGCCTAAAATTATAAAATCTCACTTATTTGCGTGAATTTTTTTTAAGCCTCTTTGCTACAAAGGACTTTAAAAAGCTTTTAAAAAAGGCCTCTTAAATATCATATTTTATATTTGTGAATTTCAAAGCCTTAATGACAAAACTTTTTAAAAAGCCTTTGAAATGTCATACTTTGTCTTTGTGAATTTAAAAGCCTTGAAGTGTGTCTGAATTTAAGTAGTTTAAGACAGTTTTTTACGCATTTCAGTAAAACTAGCAAACCATGTTTTTCATAGTAAATTCTAGATATTTTAAAATTGCTTTTTTGTGAATTTCAATCAAATTAGCAAAGCTCACCGTGTTTTTCATAAAAGGCTATCTTTGAAATGGCATTTTTTTCATCAACTAGGATTATTTTTGGTTTGAATTTTAAAGCATCTTCTTGTTCTAAGCCAACATAAGCCATTATGATAACCTTATCTCCACGCTCCACCAGCCTTGCAGCTGCGCCATTTAGGCAAATTTCACCCCTTTTTTGAGTGGCTATGACATAGGTTTCAAAGCGAGCCCCTGTGTTGATATTAACAACTTGCACCCTCTCATACTCTAAGATCCCACTTGCTTTTAAAAGCTCTTCATCTATGCTTATACTGCCTACATAATCAAGCCTCGCCTCTGTTACTGTGGCTCTGTGAATTTTAGCCTTTAGCATAGTTATGGTCATTTTATGCCTCTTAATAAAAAATTATCTATAAGCCTTGTTTTTCCTATATATACAGCCACAGCTCCTAAAACATCGCCTTTTATGCTACTTAACTCCTCTATGGTATTTGCCTCAACTAGCTCTACATAATCTATCCTAGCTAGGCTCTCTTCTTGCAAAACATTAAGCATGGCATCCTTAACTGTCTTAGTCCTTCTTTCTCCACCCTCAATTAGCCTTTGTCCTAAGAAAACAGCCCTTGAAAGAACTAGGGCAGCCTTTCTTTCCTCTTTGTTTAAATACACATTCCTTGAGCTTTTTGCAAGTCCGTCTTCTTCTCTTATGATGGGGCATAGTTTAAGTTTTATGGGCATATTTAGATCCTTTGTCATTTGTTTTACAATGGCAAATTGCTGGGCGTCTTTTTGTCCAAAATAAGCCCTGTTGGGAGTTATGATATTAAAAAACTTGGTTAAAACAGTGCAAACCCCTCTAAAATGCCCCTTTCTACTTGCCCCACAAAGTTTATCGGTAAGTGAGTTTAGATCAACAAAGCTTTTAAAGTTTGTAGGGTAAAGCTGCTTTACAGAGGGAGCAAAGATAAGATCAACCCCTTCTTTTTTACAAAGGGCTCTATCTTTTTTAAGATCCCTTGGATATGTAGCTAGATCCTCATTTGCTCCAAATTGCATAGGATTTACGAAGATGCTTACTATGAGCTTGGCTTTTTTGTTCTTTCTAGCAGCTTTCATTAAACTTAGATGTCCCTCGTGTAAATAGCCCATAGTTGGCACAAGGCAGATTGTAAAATTTTGTTTTTTCCACTTTTTAACTATCTTTTTAAGCTCTTTTATCTCTTTAATAACCAGCACGGCGCTTCCTTTTATTTTTTTAATTTGTTTAAATTCTT
The DNA here is from genome assembly GCF_006864425.1 of Campylobacter troglodytis. Taxonomy (GTDB): domain Bacteria; phylum Campylobacterota; class Campylobacteria; order Campylobacterales; family Campylobacteraceae; genus Campylobacter_D; species Campylobacter_D troglodytis. Next base: position 1,723 of record NZ_QHLI01000065.1, read on the forward strand.
TTATAACTTCAATAAGTTTCATAAATGCTTTTAATTTTGCGGAGAATGATTCCACAAATTCCTCCTACCTTGCGGAGGATGATTCTTATAGATTCCCCCTACCTTGCGGAGGGGGCTGTTGGTAAATTCAGCATTTAAATTTTCAATCTTATCAAAAAATATTTAATTTTACTGCCTAAGTTTATTTAACCGTGAAAACAAAGCCCTTTTTTAATTTTAAGGATTTAAATTCAAGTTGTTTGCCTTGAATTTTATTCTTTTAAAATGAAAAAGAACGGCAATCTTTCTTAAAACAAACACTAAATGGCTTGGCAGTTTTTGTCCAACAAAGCATTCAAGGACAAGACAATCTTTATCAAAACAAGCATTTAATGACATAGCACTCTTTATCGAAACAAGCATTTAATGACATAGCACTCTTTATCGAAACAAGCATTTAATAAACTTTAACTAGCTAATAAAGCTTGTTTAGTAACTCCTTGCTAGCATTAAAGCTATGTGCCTTATCAGGAAAGCTACCCTCTTTTACTTCTTGTATAAAGGCTTTTAAGCCCTCGCTTATATCGCTAAAGTTTTTTACAAATTTGGGCTTAAAATCAAGATTAAAGCCTAGTATATCGTGCCACACTAGCACCTGTCCATCGCAAAATTTCCCAGCTCCTATGCCGATAACAGGTATTGTTAATTTTTCAGTGATTTTTTGTGTTAACTGCCATGGCACACACTCTAAAAGCACAGCAAAGGCTCCTACTTCTTGGGCATTTTTGGCATCTTGGATCATTTGCTCTGCCTTAAATTCGTCATTTCCTTGTAATTTATAGCCACCTAGGACATTTACAAACTGAGGGGTTAGTCCTAAGTGAGACATCACAGGAATTCCAGCCTCGCTTATAGCCTTTATATGAGGTAAATAGGTGCTTCCTCCTTCTAGCTTCACAGCATTTGCCCTACCTTTTTTCAAAAGCTTGGCTGAATTTTTTACAGCCTCTTTTATGCTTGCTTGATAGGACATAAAGGGAAGATCAGCCACTATAAAAGCCTCCTTAACCCCCCTTGCTACTGCCTTGCTGTGATGGATCATATCCTTCATACTAACACTTAAAGTATCCTCATAGCCCAAAACCACCATACCTAAGGAATCGCCAACTAAGATCATATCCACCCCAAGCTGATCCAAAAGCTTTGCGGCTGAATACTCATAGGCTGTTATCATTGTAATTTTTTCATTTTTGTCTTTTTGTGCTTGTAGGGTTAGGATGGTTTTTTTCATTAACTATGCCTCATTGATAAAATGAATTAACAATTATAGCATTTAATCCTAAAGCTTAAAGCCCAAAATTGGCAAAAATTTATTATTTTATTTAATAACTGTGAAATAAAAGTCGATATAATCAAAAACTTAAATTTCAAGGAAAAATAATGATAAAATCAGAAAAAGAATTAGAAGAGTATCTCAAATCAAACGCCAAAGACTACGCAACCTACGAAAAACTAGTTAAATTCTTGCCAAAGGCTCCAAATTCAAGCACAGCCAAAAAGATAGAAAATTTATGCAAAAAATACAAGGTCAGCTTGTATTCCTCAGCCGAGGTAGCTCAAATGAGAAATATGGCAGAGGCAAAGCAAAGGGAAAAGGAAAAGCAAAAGCTTCAAAGCATAGGGCTTGAGAAGGATTTTGATCTAGCTAGTGAGCATGATTTATTAGAATGGAGCCGATCAGATAGCCCTGTGAGGATGTATCTAAGGGAGATGGGACAAATTTCTTTGCTAAGTAAGGATGAGGAGGTTGAGATCTCAAAAAAGATCGAGCTTGGAGAGGACATTATAATTGATGCTTTCTGTTCTGTGCCTTATCTAATAGACTTTATACTTGATTATAGAGAGCCTTTGATAAATAGAGAAAGAAGGGTGAAGGAGCTTTTTAGAAGCTTTGATGATGAGGAAAAGGATGAGGAACAGCTTGACTTTGAAGGAGATTTAGAAGAGGACTACGAGCTTGAAGCACAAAATGATATAAAAAACGAGGATGAGGGCTCAAAAAGAGAAAGCCAAGCTCCCATAAACAAGAAAGATGATGCTAGAACAAAGAAGGTTATGGAAAAATTCAAGGCTCTTGAAAAGGCTAAAAAGGAGTGGCTAAAAACGGCTCAGAATTTCAAAGAAATTGAAAACAATGAGCTTTTAAACAAGCTCATCATAGCCTTTAAGAAAAACATTTTAAAAGAAAAATTGATGGATTTGGGTCCCACTTCAAAGCTTATAACCGAAATCGTAAAGTCTATGGAAACGGCTTTAAAAAGCGATGATGAGTTTGCAAAGGAACTTAAAAGGCTTGAATACCGTCTTCCTATGTTTAGCGATGAGCTAAAATCTCGCCACGCACAGATCCTAGAAAACATCACAAAACTAAGTAAGGATGAGATTATAGAGCTTTGCTTAGAAACCACTATGGTTAGCACCTATATGGACATAAAAAAGCTTTTTCAGACCAAAGAGGCAAGTAAGACAGGCTTTGATCTAGAAAAGGATAGATTAAAAGAGATCTTAGAGCAGATCAAAAGGGGAAAAAGAATCTCAGATGCTGCAAAAAGCAGAATGGCAAAGTCAAATTTACGACTTGTAGTAAGCATAGCCAAGCGTTACACGAACCGTGGATTGCCATTTTTAGATTTAATACAAGAAGGCAACATAGGGCTTATGAAGGCTGTGGATAAGTTTGAGTATAAAAGAGGCTACAAATTCTCTACCTACGCGACTTGGTGGATTCGCCAAGCCATAAGCCGTGCCATAGCAGATCAGGCTCGCACCATCCGCATACCCATTCATATGATAGAAACCATAAATCAGATAAATAAAATCGTGCGAGAACACATACAAAAAAACGGCAAGGAACCCGATGTATCCTTCATCGCAAAGGAAGTGGGGCTAAGTGTGGATAAGGTAAAGCAAGTAATTAAAATTACCAAAGAACCCATTTCCCTTGAAGCACCCATAGGCAGTGAGGATGATGGCAAATTTGGAGACTTTGTCGAGGATAGAGGCTCGCTGTCTCCAATGGATCATATACTAAGAAATGATCTAAAAGATCAGATCGATGAGGTCTTAGAGCAACTAAATGATCGAGAAAAGGCTGTGATACAAATGCGTTTTGGGCTTATGCCCGATGAAAGCGATAGAACGCTTGAAGAAATAGGCAAGGAACTTAATGTAACCCGCGAAAGAGTTAGACAAATAGAAAGCTCAGCGATTAAAAAGCTAAAACACCCAAAGGTAGGTAGGAAGCTGAAAAACTATATCGAGGGGTGGAAGTAGGGGGCTTGTTTGCACATTAAGCCCTTTGCTAAGAGTGGCTTGAATTTGGCTTTTTAAGCATCAAGTTGCCCAGCTCTTTGTGGTGTCCTTTGTGGCAAAGAAGTTTAAAAGTTTCACGCAGCTAAGTGAGTGTTTATAATTTTAATTTCTGGCATTTTTTAATAAAATTTCTAGCTACTTTTAGGATGATAAATTTGATTTAAGCTTGATGTTTTTTAAAAAAGTTAAGGCTCAAGATACTCTAATAGGATTTTCCCTTATCAACTTTAATAAAATTTGATAAAGATTTTGTCCCAAATTTTTCGTCTTAATTCTGTTTCTTTTAAATGAAGGACAAAATTTTCTTTTTTTATGCCTCTAAATTTCGCTAAACGAAACTTCGCAAATCCTCAGAAATTCTCTATGCCGTTTATGTGATTTCGTCCCTTTGCACACTCAAATTTGGCATGTTTTACTCTGTAATGTGCCTTTGCTCCTTCTTGCAAAGTTGCGAGTAAAACTAAGCAAAAAATCCACCAAGCCGTCGAGGCTTTCCAGCTGTCGCTGTAAATTTCACTTTCTTTAAGCTCTAAAAAGTCCTAGGTAGCAACTCTTTGGCGAAGCAGTGTTTGACGACCTGTGTATAAACTCGTGTGATCGCGTTTTAACATACCAAACACAGGCGTTTTTTTGCCAGCTCCACGCCCACGCTTGCCACGCACATGTCTTGCACCTTCTGCTTGCAGTTGCGAGTGTAACGAAGCAAAAAATAACTTTCACCCTCTTCGATTTCACCGCTGAGATTTTTTCGCACTCTTTAAGGGTTAAAAGCCTTATTTGTTGCACTATTCTATTCACGCAAGGGCGAGAAACCTTGCACAAAACAGCGATTTTGCTCACGCAAATGTCAGCACAAAAACACTCCAAAAATTGCCTAAATGTTCGTTTTCAAATGTAGGGCAAAAATATATACTAAGATCGATTTTACCAAGCTTTTAGATCTAATTATCTCAGCTAAAAGTATCAATCGTCAAAATTCACAACAAGCCCTAAATTCAAAAGCCACTCAAAAAAGCCCTCCCACAAAAGCCATTAAAAGCCATTAAAAGCCATTAAAAATTCATTAAAAAGCCATAACTTCAAGCCCTTTTAAAAAATTCACACCTTAAAATTAGCAGTGTAATCTTTAAGCGTATTTGAGATAGTTTCTAGCTGATCTGAGGTGCTTGAGTTTTCGTGCATTAGCTTTGCTGTTTCTTTTGAGTGCTCATGCAAGGAATGTATGTCCTTGGATATTTCCTCCATTAGTGAAACTTGCTTTTTTGAGGCATCTGAGACCTCTTTTGTGTTGGCAAAGGAGTTGTTTGCCCCTGTGTTTATCTGCTCTAAGATCTCAGTTGCTTCGTGTATTAAATTTAGCCCATTTTGCACCTGAGGGTTTGCTGTTTGCATAGCTAGGACACTATTTGCAGTGCCTTCTTGCACAACTTGAATCATAGCTGAGATTTCAGTAGTAACATCTTGGGTTTTTTCTGCTAATTTTCTAACCTCATCAGCCACCACAGCAAAGCCTCTTCCTTGCTCCCCAGCCCTTGCTGCTTCTATGGCTGCATTTAGTGCCAAAAGATTTGTTTGATCGGCTATGTCTTTGATTAACTGCATAGCATCAGAGATTTTTTGCGAATTTGCTTCTAATGAGCTTATTTGCTCGCTACTTTCATTTAGGGTTTGAGAGATCTTTTCCATCTCTAAGGACACCTCTTGCACGGCTTCTTTTCCCTTGGCTGAAAGAGTGGCATTTTTTGAGGAGTTTTCCTCTGTTAGTGAGGCTATGCTTGCTATTTGATCGGCTAAAACAGATACATTTTCTACTAGCTTTGCTATGTTTTCACAAAGTTGCATTTGCTCATTGCTTGCCTCGCTAGCTTTTTCTGATGAATCAGACACCAAATGTGCCTTTTGGCTTAATTCTTGAGCGTTTTTGATTAAATTTACAATGATACCTTTTAGGTTATTTTGCATAGTCGCAGCCCCTCCTAGCAAGGAAGTTGGATTGTTTGTGTCAATTACCGATCTTAGATCCCCCTTTGATAAGGTATTCATTATCTTTGCTACTAGCACAGGCTCAGCCCCAAGGATCTTCATAAGGCTTTTGATTATATAAAAGGCTACGGTTAGGGCTATGATAACTCCTATGGCAGCTAGGTAAAAATTTAGGCTTAAAAAGGCAAAGATGTTGGACTTTGCTAACTCACTTGCTCTTATATTTTTTTCCTCTTGATAGTCCAAGAAATCATTGATCGCCCTAAGCCAATCAACAAAGGCCTGTCTCAGACTCATATTCAAAAGATCCCTTGCTTCTTTTTGTCCGTTTGAAAGCTGATCTTGCATAAATTTTTTAACATCTGGATCAGCTTTTAAGTAGATATTATGAATGGCATTAAAAAGCTGCTTGTCCTTTTCATCAAACATCAAAGGATCATTATAAATTCCTTGCAAGGACTTGGTGTTTTCTATGTACTGAGTTTCTAGTTCTTTTAAATGCCCTAGAGCAGTTTGCAGATCTTTTTCAGTATCTACTAGCATAAGATCTCTTAAAGTTATGGCACTGTCATGCACAGCACCTCTTAAATTGATAGCGTATCTACTTTTTTGAGGGTTTATCTCTCTTAGCTCAACAAGGGCATCAGAAACAGAGCTAACCCTTATATAGCCTATTATAACTATGACAAGTATAACAAGCACCAGCACTCCAAAGCCAAAGCCAAGCTGCTTACGAACAGATAAGCTCTTTTCCATTGTGTCTCCTTGATTTAATATGACAAATTCTAAATCGTTTTTTTTTTTTTTTTTGTGAAGAGCTTTTTGAAATTTTATATAAAAAATTTTCCTTGCCTTTTTTGTGAAGGGTTTTTTGGAAGTTTTATATAAAGAATTTGCTTTAAAAATTTTACCTGCCTTTGAATTTAAACAGTTTGCAATTCACAAGCTTTGAATTTCAGCCGTTTGCAATTCACAGCCTTTGAATTTAAACCGTTTATAAGTTACATAAGCGATTTTAATCCTTTTTTAAGCGTTTTAAACAGTTTTATTGCTTAAATCTAAGAAAAATTCAAAGAAACTTGAAGTGTTTTTTTGCCTTTTAAGGGGTTGAATTTAAGGATAGTCGTTTTTGTGAATTTAAACTTTCATACCTTTCAACTCACCTCCCTCTCTCAAATTTCTTTAAAAGCATTTCAAAAAAGCGCAAATCTACACCCCCCACTCAGTGTGAGGGTTTACGAGAGTAGGGGTTTTGTATGCGTAGCGAATTTGTGGTGTGAAGGCACTGAGGGTACAAAATGTGAGAAAATTGAGAGATTTAAAGTAAATTGAGGGACTTTAAAGGCTTTGCAAATGAGAGCTTGAATTTTAGATCTTTTTGAAAGGAAGTGAAAATACTTTTATGAATTTGCTTTGAAGGGGCTTTAAGTGGGCTTTGAAAGGCTTTTAAAAAAATGAGTGGGTTGGGGGGAGTTATAAATTTGGGTTCTTGGGAGGGATTTTAAAGGAATTTGAGGTCATTGAAAAAGCCTTGAGGAATTTTAGAGCCTTGAAAGTGTTTTACAAATTTGAGAGGATTTGAATTTAAGAGCCTTAACTTCAAGCTTAAATCAATTTACACTTATTTTCAAAAAATTCACAGCCAAAGCTTTTTTGCAAAATATTAAAACATTTTTATTTAAAAAACCAAGCTTACATTCAACCCATAAGTGCGCTTGAGTTTAGCAAAAATAATCCTTTATCATAAAGCTAGAATTTTAAAATTCACCTTGTCATTTTAGCTGTGGCGAAGAATATAGTGCAAAAATTCCGCTTATGAGTGCAAATGCTAGCAGTAAATATGACAATTTAGACACCATTGAATTTGTAAATCAATGCACCTTTATGCAGTATTTACAATACCCCATTTATAAAAAAGATGAAAACGCCCTTATAAAACAGCTTTGCTATGGCAAAAAGGGTTTAGAGATACTTAAAAGCAAGGACACAAGCTGAGATTAAAAATATCATACTGTGTGAGAGTATCATTGATAGCTTAAGTCTTTATGAATTAGGAGGTTTTAAAAGCGAGGATACCTTGCTTTGTTCTACAAATGGACAAATTACTCAAAGCCACTTTGAGACCTTAAATTATCTTAGCAAAATGAGTGAAAATTCAATTATTGTGCTTGGCTTTGATAATGACAAAAAGGGACAAAACTTCACACAAAAAGCAAAAGAGGCTTTAAAGGAGCATAAAATAGAGCTTAAAAAGCCTGTTTTAAAAGATTTTAATGATGATTTAATGGCTTTTAAGCTTTTAAATTTAAACAAAGACTTTGACAAAAAAGACTTAGAATTAGCCGTAGAGACTAAGTTAAATGAGCCTATAAGGTATTTTTTAAAAAATCACAACACAATTTTAACTGAGGCAAGAGGAAAATATCTTAATAAAGCCTTGTTTGCAAAGGATAAATTAATGTTTTTTGTGCATAAGCTTGATAGCTTTGTAGATGATAAAGAATTAGACAAGAGCCTTAATCTTTGTAAAAAAATGCAAGCTTATGAGGATAAGAATTTAAAAAGGGGGAGATGATGAGAAAGGATAAAGGCAATGAATACACTTGAATTTAAACAAAATGGCATAGAGAAAGGCTAAACAATGATTTTTAAGCAAATGTGTGAAAATTTAGTGCGAGTGGATCTTGCTTAAAAATTTAAACAAAAAGGAACAAATATGAATGCTAATGAGCTTATTGCCACAATCATAATTTTAGTTTTGTTTTGTGGTATGTGTTGGTGGGGTTGGCTTTGGGGTGAGTTCATCAAAAGACAAAACGAAGATAAATAAAAAGGCAAACACAAGGACTTTAAGTCAAATTCACAACACCCCGATAAACCAAGTCTTTTATCACACAAGCACAAATATGCACGAGCTAGATGATAAAAGCGTGGATTTAATCATCACAAGTCCTCCTTATTTTAACATAAAGGATTATTCATTAAAAAATGACAATAAAAGGCAAGATTTTGGGGCTTTTAAGGATTATGATGAGTTTATAAAGGCTTTGTTAGCTGTGTGGAAAGAGTGTTTTAGGGTGTTAAAGCCTAATGGCAAGCTCTGCATAAACACTCCGCTTATGCCTATACCTAAAAAGACACTCAAAACGCATTACAATCGCCACATTTATGATTTAAACGCCGACATTCAAAATAGCATTTTAAGTCAAACGCCCTTTTTTCTTTATGATACTTATATTTGGAATAGAACCTATCATGGCAGGACAAAGGCTTTAATGTTTGGCTCTTATCCTTATCCACGCAATTTTTACAGCCAAAACACAAGCGAATTCATAAGCATTTATGTCAAGGACGGCAAGCCTTGTGAGGTGTCAAAAGAGCGTAAAGAACAAAGCAAACTCACTCAAAGTGAATGGCTTGAATTCACAAAGCACATTTGGGATATTACACCGCCAAATAAAAGCGACAAGGCTTTACACCCTAAGGTAATGCCAAGTGAAATACCTTACCGCTTAATAAAAATGTTTAGCTTTGTGGGGGATTTAGTGCTTGATTGCTTTGCAGGTAGTGGAACGACTTTAAAAGTAGCAAGAGAGCTTAAAAGAGACTTTGTAGGATATGAGCTTTATGAGCATTTTAAAAATGTAATTGAGGCAAAGATAGCTTATGAGCCTAGTTTGTTTGAAAGGGCTGAAATTTAAGAGAAATGGCGTGATGAGTTAAGAATTTATAGGATTATCTACTTTTAGAATGTTCTTTTTGGATAGTTTTAATGATTTTAAGGCTTTTTTTATCTATTTCTTCGCCTTTATTTTTGAGTTCATTGTAAATTTTAAGTATAAGCTTTTCTTGTTTTATTTTGGCGTCTTCATAGAATGAGTTTTTGTTGTTTTCGTAATATTTAAGTTCTTTTTTTAATGCGTCTTGTGAATTTTTGGTTTTGTTTTGGCTTAAAATTTGTTTGAGTTCATCTTTAAGTTTTGGTAAATCAAAGCGGATTGTGTCTTCTAATTGTCCTAAATCTAGTCCTTCATAATCGTGTGCGATTGCATTTCTTGTATCGGCAAGCCCTTTTAAATGGTAATTTGCCAAAGATTTTATAATGTGTATTTCTTTCTTATCTTGGAGTTTTTGAATTTGCTCTTGTATGGATATTAAGTGCATAGTAATGGCTGGACGAGTTGATTTTCTGTCTTCTAGTGCTTTTATCACTCCGCCATTTTCTTCGCAAATCTACTCTATAAATTGTATGCTTTCAAGCATAGTTTCTACTCGGTTTAAAGCTTTTTCGCTAGACATAAATCGCACCTTTAAGGAATTTGGCTTTTCTTTCATCATTAAAGCCTGTTATATTGCACAAATCAACCTCTTTGCGAAAATGTCTTGCTATATCTTGTCTTAAATCTTCCAAAAAAGAAAAACCCTTAAAGCCTAAATGTTTTTTACGAAATTCATCTGTCGTTTTCACAAAAATATCTATATCACTATATATAGTCGCTTCCTCTTTGGCAAATGAGCCAAAAAGCCCTATTTCAGTGATACCCTCTTTTGCGAGTTTGGGTTTTAGCTCTTTAAGGTAAAGCAGTATTGGCTCTTTTATTGATTTAGGGTTCATTTTCTATCCTTTCTCTATGGCTATTTTACCATATTTTTGAATTTTTTGCCACCCTTACAAAGAGAAGTGGCAAATTTAGCCTTAAAGCTTCACTCACCATTTAAATTTACCACACACAGTTAGTTAAAACTCCATATCTTTCAAAAAACTATTTCATTTACATTCTTTGGCAGGTATTTCGCATAAACCTTAAATGTTTCAGTAAGGCTCTAGCATAACCCTACTTATCCACATAGGCTCTTCGCCCTTTGAGAGCATTACACTAGCAAAGCTATGCCTTGTATCATAAAGTCTGCGTTTGGGCGTAATGTTTAGCTCTTCTTGCAAGGCATAAAATTCAGCCCTTAATTTTTTCACAGGACTTTTAAATAAAAAGCCACTATCAGTGCTTTTCGCCTTATTTTCAAGCTCTTTTACCACAAGGGGTAGTAAATCGATAGTCCTGTATGAGCTTCTTGTCTTTGAGACATTTGTAGTTTTGCCGTCATTTAGCATGGTGCGGAGGGGGCTAGGGGGTGGGTAGATTTTGTATTGGCAAAATTATCATTTTGTGAAATTTGTGAATCTTCTTTTATATTGTCATTCTGAGTGCAACGCATAGCGTGAAGCGAAGAATCTCTATATTCTAAAGAATCTTCACTTTGAGAATCTGAGATACTTCGGGCTTTGCCCTCAATATGACAAGGTTTATGGAAAGCTTTGGCTTTGCCTCGCAATGACCCACCCCCCCAAACCCCCTTCGCATGGAAGGGGGTTTTAAATAAGGCAAACTCCATCTATCAAGGCGAGGGGGCTTTACAAGGCGAAGTTTTGGCAAGAAATGACAAGATAAGCAAACTCGAACAAGAAATCGACACATTAGTCTATGCCCTTTATGATTTCAACGCCGATGAAATCGCACTCATAAACAAATAAACCAAAAAGGGCAAAATTCCGTGAATTTCTTTGATTTTTGTGCTATTTTTAAAAAGGTGTGAATTTTTTAGAAAATTTATAAAATTTTGTCATTTTAAGCGACAGCGAAGAATCTCAAAATTCTAAAAGAGTTTCTTTGCTTTTTACGAAGGCTTAGAATGACAAAAACAAAAATTATCATGCTAAGTGCAGCGAAGAAACTCAAATCTCCCCTTGCCATACTTAGCGAAGTTGTGAGTAAAACGAAGTAAAAATCAACCAAGTCATCATAAGTTTTGAAACTTGCCTAAAATTGTGGCATTTTCTAGATCTGCAAAATCCCTTATAATAGACAATAGTTCTTTGACAGAGCAATGATTGAGCGTATAAATGTAGCCGTTGCGTTTTAGCAAATCTTTTGCTTTCAGTTACAAGAGGCTTAACGAAGTAAAAACACAGACGTTTTCAGCCCCACACACATGCTTACCACGCACCCTTTTTGCTCCTTCTACTGGCAGTTGCAAGACGAAACGAAGTAAAAAATAACTCTCATTAACCTCAACCACTCATTTTCTAAAGAAACTTCGTTTTGCTGATTTTTTCACGCTTTTTGGCTATTAAAATGCGAATTTCTTGCAAAATTCTATTCACACAAGCACGAGAAATTTTGCAAAGCCCAGCGTCTTTTCGCCTCTAAATCAAGGCTTCTTGCAAAGGGACAAGAGGCTTAACGAAGTAAAAAATACTTCGTAATTTCTTAAATTTCTTTTGAGACAATTAAAGAATGTATCATATATTTGTTTTAGGCTCAAGACAACTTAAGCTCAAATAAAAAAGCTTCAAGTTATGATTACAGCGATGAAAAATAAGTATATCAATCGTTTCAAAATTTCAGAGGCTAA
>NZ_QHLI01000066.1 GCF_006864425.1 Campylobacter troglodytis
AGTTTTTTGAATTTAGAGTGTGTTTGATTTAAATTTAAGTTTCTTTCTAAGTTATCAAAGAAATGAGGCTAAATTTAATTTAGCTCAAGATACTTTAATGGGATTTTGGCTTATCGATTTAAGCAAATTTTGATGAGAATATTGCTTTAAATGTTTCGTCTTAATTTCTGTTAAATGAAGGATAAAATTTTCTTTTTTGTGCTCTTAAATTTAGCAAGTTTAAATTTCGCAAAGCTTATTTTACTACGCAGTTACAAGACGAGTTACACGAAGCAAAAAAGTTCACAATTTCGTTTATGTGCTTGTATCCCTTTGCAAACTCGTTTTTGTTTGCTTTACAAGGTCTTGAGCCTTTGTTCTTTCTTGCAAAGTGAGGGGGACTAGCATTGTAAAAATCCACCAAGGCATCATAAGCTTTGAAGCTTTTCTGTAAATCTCGCATTCGTTCAGCTTTGCAAAGTCCCTTATGATAGTCAGTAGCTCTTTGGCAGAGCAAGTGTTTTAGCGTATAAACTCGTGCGATTGCATTTTAGCATACCTTCTTGCAAAGGGACGAGTGCGTAGCACGAAGTAAAAACACAGGCGTTTTTTTCCAGCCCCACGCCCACGCTTACCACGCACTCTTTTTGCCCCTTCTGCTAGCAGTTACTAGCCTAGCATTGTAAAAAATAACTCTCATCAACTTTAAGCTCAGAACTCATTTTAGAGATTTTTTCACACTCTTTGGCTATTAAAATGCGAATTTCCAGCAAAATTCTATTCGCACAAACACGAGAAATTTTGCAAATTTCGGCGATTTTTTTCGCCTCTAAATCAAGGTAAAAATACTTCAAAATTTCCCTAAATTTCTTTTCAGAAATTCGGGAACGGACTATGTATTTGTTTTTCATAGGTGCAATCATAACTTAAAAACCTTTCAATTTGGTTTAAGTTTAATTGAGCCTTTTGTTTTATTCGTTATTCAAAATACACTTAATATGTGAATTTTTGGCAAATCTGTAAAAATTTATAGATTTTTAAAAAACTATAAAAACTCAAAAACCCACAAAATCATTTAAAAAATTCACCGAATTTTACAGCCTTTGGGTTCTTAATTCTCACTCAAGGCTTTTCATAATTTGCCTTGTCCCAAGCGAAGTTATCATAAATTTGCAAGATTTTTGTCTCATCAAGTAGGGCTGGATCTATGCGAGTGCCGACTAAATCGCTTTGGCGGATTTCATCAAGGGTAAAAGCATTTGCAAACCACTCATCATTTGCCTTTCTCACATCAGCTAGGAAGGCTTTTTGGTGCTTGATTAGAGGAAAGTGGTAGTTGTTTAGCTCGGTTAAATAAAAGCTTTGCCGTCTTGAAACCCTAAGGTGTTCATAATGCAATTCATCGCCAACCTTGCCACCATCCTCAAAACATAAGCCCTCGTTGTAAATCAGCCAATGATCATAGCCCTTGTTCAAAAAATCCCCTTGCAACCACTCGTGTATATACTTGCCAACTCGCACTTGGCGTTCTTTTATGAGTATATCAAGGCGTGCTATGGCTACTGCTTCGTAAGGCTTTTTTGGCAGGTAAAAGCTCTTGTATAGGCGTTTGGCGTCATAAATGTGGTCGCAGTCGATTTTGATGAGCCACTGCTTTTTGGGGATTTGAGCTAGGGCGAAGTTGTAGTAGTGGTAAAGCCTATTTTCTAGGGCTTTGGGATTACGAATTTCAATGTGGTGTGGGTATTTGGCAGGGGTGAAGCTTGGATATTTTGCACAAAAATCTAAAATGATTTCCTCACTGCCGTCCGTGCAGTCATTGTAGGCTATGACACCTCGCTGAATGGCTGGCAAAATGCTATCTAAACACGCTTTAAGCGTAATTGCCTCGTTGCAAACCCTTATGAAAGCCCAAGGATTTAGTGGGGATTTGGGGTTTTTGGCGTTTTCGTCAAAGTCGAAGTAGCCGTGATGGGTGCAGATAGCGGAATGCTGAGCGTTGAAAGCGGATTTGTCTTTTGAGTTTGTGCTTTGAGATGCTGTGTTTTGGGTAGAGCTTTGCTGATTAGAACTTAAATCCCCCCCCCGTCATTGTTTTATGAGAATTTGTTAAAATTTGCTTGAATTCAGCGTTTATCTTTGCGTAATTTGGCAAGATTTTCGCATTTTGCTGTATAAAATACTCGTTTTCATAAGCGTTGATTTTGGCTAAAATTGCCTTTGGTAAATGGCTATCTACTTCGTTTAGTAAAACCACCTTGCTTTGAATTTTTTCAAAAAGAAGCCGTCTTATCTTAATGCGAAGATTTGTTATGGGGATAAGATTGCAAAGAAGTTGCAGCAAAGCCTTTTGAGTGCGAAAAATTATATAATCAAGCATTTAAAACTCCTTTGTCAAAAATCATATGTCAAAAATTATAGCTTAACACAAAATTGTTATATTTTTCTTAACTTGGAATTATGCAGTTTTATGAGAGGTTTTTTTGGATGGAAAAAATACAAAGCACAAGTATGATACTGTAAATCACACTTGTGGATTTTATAGTGTTTTTAGAGTGTTTTATATTACTTGTTCGTTTTCTTGGATTTATATTCTTTTTAAAATTTCATCAGCTATTTTTTCAGCTCGTTTTTGCAAAAATATGTCGTAATTATCTTCTAAAATTCCAAAGGTATCAAAATCTATCAAATGCGTTTTTAAGTCATCTTTTAAATTAGGATTTTCGTTTTGAAATTCTGCAATATATTTTTTAGGCTCTTTGTCTTTTATTTCTCGCTTATTTAGATAATCATCAACAAGCGTGATAATTTGCCAATGCATTTGCAAATTCATCTTGCTTTTGTCTCTTTAAATACGCTTTGGGGAAAAAGTGATGATAATTTTTTGCATCAGAGCTTCGCAACCAAGAGTTATCTAATCTTACTAAATTAGAATTTTTAAAACTTCGTGGTTCAAAATAAGCCAATATACACAAAACAGCCTTGTTAAAAGCATTAGAAACAGAAAAATCTTTTTTTAGTATATCAACAAAATATTCTTTGCTTGTGTTTTGCATTGATACTTTTTTATCCCAATCTATTTCTTCGCATTTTTTTATTTTGTTTATCAGCTCTATATCTTGCGTTAGTGTTGTATCAGAAGATGATGAAAATCTCCAAGAAAAAGCATTTCTAAAAAAATATTTACTAAGTTGTTGTGATTGAATCTTATTTGCTGGTTTTAGTTCATTTATGCGAAAAAAATATGCGAGCACAACTAATAATGCTGAATATGGCAATAAGTTTGAAGCAGGAATCTTTAAATAACTTCTCATAAATTCTATTGCAATTTTTAAAGCTTCTATTGACTTATCCCATTCATTTATAAAATCATCTTTTTTAATGGATAAAATTCCATCCCTTTTGGCACTTTTCTTTAAAAATAATCCTATAAGTTGCAATGTAATTATTGGGTCTTTGGCTATGGATTCATAGCTTACATTCTCTAATTCCTCTCTCAATTCTTTAAATTTTTCCTCTAAATCAAATCCGCCATCGGTGTAAATTTTTGCATTCATTATTTCAAAAAGCGTTAATTTTGTGCCACTTGTGTTGATTCTCGTAAAAATATCAACGATTTTTGAGAAAGACGAATTTTCTACTTCTATGGTAGAAAATTCATAGGTCTTTATGCGTTCTTTCAGCACCTCACATTTTAAAGCAAGTGTTTCACCAAGTTTTTTGCTGATTTGAAGCAATGATACATTCATTAAATCATAAAAGCTAATAAAATTTTCATTGTTATTTTCAGCGTCATCGCTTATTAAATTAACTCGCTCATCTTGCTTTTTTATCACGCAAATTTCATCATCGCTCTCAATATCCTTGCTTAAATCAATGCAAATGTTCCTATAATCCACATTCTTTTTGATATGAATTCCCTTAATAGCTAAAAACAAAGAAGTAATGCGTTGTTGCCCATCTAAGACATAGTAAATGTATTCATTTTGTGGAACTTCCTTAAAAAACACACTGCCTAAACTCTTTGTAGCCTTTAATCTCTCGGTATTTGTTCGCCACAAAATAAAGCTGCCTATTGGAAAACCTTTGAGTATGCTGTCAATCAATTTTGCACTAGCATCTAAATTCCAAACAAAATCTCTTTGGAATTTAGGGATTTGATAAATACCGTTTTCAATATTTCTTATAATGTCATCGTACTTTCGCGGTATGGGCTTGGGCTGTTGAATAGTGTTTCCTTGCAAATAACAAAGGGTGTTTTATATAAAATAGAAAGAAACAAAGTCCGCGATGAGCTACTTTCCCCCTGCCAGTAAGGCGTAGTATCATCACCCACGATGTGCTTAGCTTCTTGGTTCGAGATGGAGCAAGGCGTTTCCACATCTGTATAATCACGGACATTGTTATTTAAACATTTTTTTGCTTTTGCTGTCTTTTTTGAGCTTTTAAAAATGCTTAAAAAACAATGTTTGTGGATTTTATTAAGAGTTTCGCAAATTTTAAAGCAATTTTGTGAATTTTTGCCTTGAATTTAAGATTTATTTTTTGGATTTTGGATTGCTTTGCAATTATCCACCCCCAAACTCCCTCCGCAAGGGATGGGGCTTTTCACGCTTTTTTAAAGCGTGAATTTGGATTGCCACGACTTGACAAGGTCAAGTCTCGCAATGACGAAATTTTGTGAATTTTTGTGGATTTTAGCACAGACTAAAAATGACACAAACTCCCACATTCCGTCCTCCGTATTCTGTTACATAAATCTTAACAAGGAAGTGATGCTTACCAAATTTTAAGGCTTAAAATTCAAATTTCAGCCAAAATTCAGTATAAAATAAGCCAAACGCTCTATTAGTACTGGTCAGCTAAAAGCCTTTCAGCTCTTACACACCCAGCCTATCAAAGTGCTAGTCTAGCACAGAGCTTAGAGAAGATTCATCTTAGAGTTGGCTTCACGCTTAGATGCTTTCAGCGTTTATCCTATCCAAACTTAGCTACGCTGCGATGCTCTTGGCAGAACAACAGCTACACCAGTGGTTTGTTCAACCCGGTCCTCTCGTACTAGGGTCAAATCTCTTCAATCTTCTTACGCCCACGGCAGATAGGGACCGAACTGTCTCACGACGTTCTGAACCCAGCTCGCGTACCGCTTTAAATGGCGAACAGCCATACCCTTGGGACCTGCTCCAGCCCCAGGATGCGATGAGCCGACATCGAGGTGCCAAACCTCCCCGTCGATGTGAGCTCTTGGGGGAGATCAGCCTGTTATCCCCGGGGTACCTTTTATCCTTTGAGCGATGGCCCTTCCACACAGAACCACCGGATCACTAAGACCGACTTTCGTCTCTGCTCGACTTGTGTGTCTTGCAGTTAAGCTGGCTTATACCTTTATACTCTGCTTGCGATTTCCAACCGCAATGAGCCAACCTTTGTAAGCCTCCGTTATTATTTGGGAGGCGACCGCCCCAGTCAAACTACCCACCAGACATTGTCCTACTTGCGGATAACGCAAGCTAGTTAGCTACCCAAATAAGAAAGAGTGGTATCTCAACGATGGCTCCGCATAAACTAGCGTCTATGCCTCAACGCCTCCCACCTATCCTGCACATTCTTATCCAAGCAGCAGTGTCAAGCTGTAGTAAAGGTCCACGGGGTCTTTCCGTCTTGCCGCGGGTAGGAGGAATTTTCACCTCCACTACAATTTCACTGGATCCCTCTTTGAGACAGCTCCCATCTCGTTACGCCATTCATGCAGGTCGGTATTTAACCGACAAGGAATTTCGCTACCTTAGGACCGTTATAGTTACGGCCGCCGTTTACTCGGGCTTCGATCAAGAGCTTCGCTAATGCTAACCCCATCAATTAACCTTCGAGCACCGGGCAGGCGTCACACCCTATACATCCTCTTACGAGTTAGCAGAGTGCTGTGTTTTTGGTAAACAGTCGGGAGGGACTCTTTGTTGTAAGTTTCAAGGCTTTCGGAGTAAATCCTAATACCTTGCGAACCACACCTTATACCGAAGATACGGTGCTATTTTGCAGAGTTCCTTAAAGAGAGTTCTTCCACGCGCCTTAGAATACTCATCCCACCCACCTGTGTCGGTTTACGGTACGGGCAACATTGACTAAACTTAGAAACTTTTCTTGGCTCGACAGCATCAGGGGTTCTTCCATCCATCCGAAGACTTCAAAAAGCCTTTCAGCTCTCGGTGTAATGCTTCGCGGATTTGCCTACGAAGCCACCTACGACCTTAGACTAGCACTACCATCCGCTAGCCCCCCTAGCTCTAAGCGTCCTTCCATCGCACATCAATGTTGGTATAGGAATATTAACCTATTTTCCATCGCATACCCCTTTCGGACTTTGCTTAGGACCCGACTAACCCTACGATGACGAGCATCGCGTAGGAAACCTTGGGTTTTCGGCGAAGGGGATTCTCACCCCTTTTATCGCTACTCATGCCTGCATGCTCACTTCTATCCGCTCCACCACTTCTTGCCGATATAGCTTCAACGCAAATAGAACGCTCTCCTACCACAGTGCCTATGAGTATTCATACTTTGGCTTGTCTTTTTGGCTCTTTTTGCGGAGCTAACTTTTCGCTTCGCTCACGCACGCCAAGTGCGCTACGCTCGCTCAAAGTGTCGCAACCCCAAAAATAGCTCAAAAATACTTCGCCATCCTCGTTCCTTGTAGAAATTCAGCTTAAAATTCAGCATTTTGAAAAATTTAAGCGAGTATTTCGGATGAGAAATCAATGTTGTGCAGATTTTTTTAGGTTGAGGCTAGCCATTTAAGGCTGCCGATTTGAGAAAAAATCAAACTCATTGATTTATCGCCGAAAGACGAGCGTAGTATAAATAATCATAGACACTATCTACAGCTTCGGTACTTACTTTAGCCCCGTTATATTTTCCGCGCAAAATCACTAGACCAGTGAGCTATTACGCTTTCTTTAAAGGATGGCTGCTTCTAAGCCAACCTCCTGGTTGTTTAAGTAACTTCACATCGTTTTCCACTCAAGTAAGATTTTGGGACCTTAACTGGTAGTCTGGGTTGTTTCCCTCTCGACGACGGATTTTATCACTCGCCGCCTGACTGCTGTGATACCATTAGAGGTATTCGGAGTTTGATAGGGTTTGGTACATTGGTGTATGCCCTAGCCCATTCAGTGCTCTACCCCCTCTAATTACTTCACAACGCTATACCTAAATATATTTCGGAGAGAACCAGCTATCACGAAGTTTGATTGGCCTTTCACCCCTATCCACAAGTCATCCAGGGGCTTTTCAACGCCTATTGGTTCGGTCCTCCACTAGCTCTTACACTAGCTTCAACCTGCTCGTGGATAGATCACTTCGTTTCGGGTCTGCAGCATCTGACTTAATCGCCCTATTCAGACTTGCTTTCGCTACGGCTTCGGGTTTCCTTAACCTTGCCAGACACCACAACTCGCAGGCTCATTATGCAAAAGGCAGTCCATCACCCTTGTGAATTCCTTTGAAGAATCATTGAATTTACATGCAATTTTTGTGGGAATTTAAAAAATTCATAACCCACAAGCCTTGCATAAATTTTTTAGAATTGCTAATTGCTCGTTATTTTAAAATTTATTTAGAATCTTTTAAATTCTAAATAAATACCAAGCAACTATCATTCTACCTTATTTCTTGCCACCGCTGGATTGTCCTCCACCAGACTTTCCGCCACCGGATTTTCCACCGCTAGATGGAGCATTGTTGCCTCTGCCTCCACCACTAGGCTTTCCTGTGCCAGATGGAAAACCAGCTCCATTTGGGTTGCTAGAAGGTTGTCCCTTACCCATAATTTTTCTCCTTTCAATCAAAATTACGAGAAATATGGGCAAAGGGGAGGACTCATAAAACGAAAATCCCCCCCCCTTAAATTCCTCAAAGGAACTCACAATAGGGCTCTGAATGATTGTAAGCAAATGGTTTCAGGTTCTATTTCACTCGGCTCACCGCCGTTCTTTTCACCTTTCCCTCACGGTACTTGTGCACTATCGGTGTAATAGTAGTATTTAGGGTTGGAGAGTGGTCTCCCCAGCTTCGGACAAAATTTCTCGTGTTCCGCCCTACTCAGGATACTGCTAGCTGAAATTCGCTTTTCGCATACGGGATTATCACCCTCTTGGATTGTCCTTTCCAGAACATTCTGCTAAGCTCATCTCTTGCACGATGCAGTCCTACAACCCCTGATGCAAGCATCAGGTTTGCCCTCTTACGCTTTCGCTCGCCGCTACTAACGCAATCTCTATTGATTTCTTTTCCTGAGGGTACTAAGATGTTTCAATTCCCCTCGTTCGCTCCATTATGGTAGCGTGTATCTCTACACGCTGGGTTGCCCCATTCGGAAATCTACGGCTCAAAACTTCTTGACAGCTCCCCGTAGCTTATCGCAGTCTAGTGCGTCCTTCATCGCCTCTATTACCCAAGGCATCCACCATTCGCTCTTCGTAGCTTATACCTTTTTAAAATCTGTTTTTTGCAAAACAAATACACAATGTGGCTTTAAAAAAGCCTTGCCATTTAATGTGTTTTGATTCTAAAACGCATCACTTCCTTGTTAAAATTTATGATTAAACCCCTTCGCATTTAAGACGGAAAGCATTCAACGCTCTATCCAAGCAGATAAAGCCCTAGTGTTGAATTTTTAGCATAAAGCTAAAATGCGGCGGATTTATCTTTTAACAAGTTCAGTAAAATTGTTTTTAAAACTTGCTTGTAACTCTTAACAATGATAAATCAAAGAACATTAAATTCAGTTTAAGGCTGAATTTATTAGGCTAAAAAACCTAAGATAAAAGAATTCTTTTGCTGAATTTTTTTGGATTTTGCAAATTTATTTTTTGCAACTTTAAATTCAGCCTTGCTTGAATTTAAATTTGATATTTTCTCAAATTTAAATTTAGCTTTTGAAAGCTTTAAATTTAAATTCGCTTGAATTTTGCTTTTAAATTCAGCATTTAGCTTGAATTTTTGTTGAAACTCACAAAAAAATTCAACTTTAAATTCAAGTTTGAATTTAAACTCAAAAAATCGCTTTGAATTTTGTGAATTCTTTGTTTGAACTCATTAAAATTCAGCCTTAAATTCAATTTCGCCTTGAATTTAAGCCCTTAAATTCACGCAAATTCAATCTTTGAATTCCCTTAGCTTAGGTTTTTATTTTCAAATCTTTGTCATAAGACTGACTTCTAAGTGGTGGGACTAGGGGGACTTGAACCTCCGACCTCACCCTTATCAGGGGTGCACTCTAACCAGCTGAGCTATAGTCCCATAAAACAAAGCACAACCGATTTTAGTATTCTATAATCCGTGTTCTGTTTTCTGTATGGTGGAGAATAGCGGGATCGAACCGCTGACCTCCTGCGTGCAAAGCAGGCGCTCTCCCAGCTGAGCTAATTCCCCGTTTCGGAGAACTGATTACGGAAAACGGAATTTTGCTTTGAGTTTAAATAAAATCCTAAATCTTGCACGAATTTAGGTTTAAATTCAAAAAATTCACGCCTTTAAGCTAAATTATCGTGAATTTATCCAAAAATTCAACATAAATTCAGCTTTTAATCCAAAATCTGCTCTCTGTATATCTGTCAATCTTTGAAATCTAAATAAGGATAAATTGAGCCTAAAATTTGAGTGATAGTTGTGAGACTTATCACTTTGTACTCTAGAAAGGAGGTGATCCAACCGCAGGTTCTCCTACGGTTACCTTGTTACGACTTCACCCCAGTCGCTGATTCCACTGTGGAAAGTAGCTGATTTAGCATCCCCGCTTCGAGTGAAATCAACTCCCATGGTGTGACGGGCGGTGAGTACAAGACCCGGGAACGTATTCACCGCAACATGGCTGATTTGCGATTACTAGCGATTCCGGCTTCACGCTCTCGAGTTGCAGAGAACGATCCGAACTGGGACATATTTTATAGATTTGCTCCACCTCGCGGTATTGCGTCTCATTGTATATGCCATTGTAGCACGTGTGTCGCCCTAGGCATAAGGGCCATGATGACTTGACATCGTCCCCACCTTCCTCCTCCTTACGAAGGCAGTCTCCTTAGAGTGCTCAGCCGAACTGTTAGCAACTAAGGACGAGGGTTGCGCTCGTTGCGGGACTTAACCCAACATCTCACGACACGAGCTGACGACAGCCGTGCAGCACCTGTCTCAACATTCTAGCAAGCTAGCACTCCGCTATCTCTAGCAGATTTGTTGGATATCAAGCCTAGGTAAGGTTCTTCGCGTATCTTCGAATTAAACCACATGCTCCACCGCTTGTGCGGGTCCCCGTCTATTCCTTTGAGTTTTAATCTTGCGACCGTACTCCCCAGGCGGTATGCTTAATGCGTTAGCTGCATTACTGAGATGACTAGCACCCCAACAACTAGCATACATCGTTTAGGGCGTGGACTACCAGGGTATCTAATCCTGTTTGCTCCCCACGCTTTCGCGCCTTAGCGTCAGTTAAGTTCCAGCAGATCGCCTTCGCAATGGGTATTCTTGGTGATATCTACGGATTTTACCCCTACACCACCAATTCCATCTGCCTCTCCCCCACTCTAGCTTATCAGTTTCCCAAGCAGTTTAGAAGTTAAGCTCCTAGATTTCACAAGAGACTTGATAAGCCGCCTACGCGCCCTTTACGCCCAGTGATTCCGAGTAACGCTTGCACCCTCCGTATTACCGCGGCTGCTGGCACGGAGTTAGCCGGTGCTTATTCCTTTGGTACCGTCAAAATTCTTCCCAAAGAAAAGGAGTTTACGCTCCGAAAAGTGTCATCCTCCACGCGGCGTTGCTGCGTCAGGCTTTCGCCCATTGCGCAATATTCCCTACTGCTGCCTCCCGTAGGAGTTTGGACCGTGTCTCAGTTCCAATGTGACTGATCATCCTCTCAGACCAGTTAAGCGTCATAGCCTTGGTAAGCCATTACCTCACCAACTAGCTGATACTATATAGTCTCATCCTTTGCCGAAAAACTTTCCCACTATAACTTGTGTCATAGCGGAGTATGGGGTATTAGCACTCATTTCTAAGTGTTGTCCCCCAGCCAAGGGCAGATTAACTATACCTTACTCACCCGTGCGCCACTAATCCACTTCTAGCAAGCTAGAAGCTTCATCGTTCGACTTGCATGTATTAGGCACGCCGCCAGCGTTCACTCTGAGCCAGGATCAAACTCTCCATAAAGTTGAAGTGTTTAATCTTTTTTTCAAAAGAAATTTTGTGAAATTCACGCTTTTCGTGCGGTTTGTAAAACCACATTTTGTGCGGTTACAAAACTCGCCACACTTTAAGGCAAATCCCACTTGTGAAATTCACGCTTTTTGCGTTTTCGTAGGGTTTTAATGCCCCACTTTCAACGCTTTTGCTTGCTTTCGCAAACTCGCAAAGTTGCTAACAGCGTAAATCTCACTCTGGCTCAACTTAATCACTTATTTAGATTTCAAAGATTGACTAAGATTTGAAAATTAACAATGATAAATCAAAGAACAAAGCTTAAAAGCTAAGACATTACTAAAATACTAGATTTAAACTTCTTTTGTGTTTTTAAAGATAAAATTGTATATAAAATAAACTTAGAATAAGCTTAAAAAATATAAAATATACAAAAAATTTTTAAAAATCAAAAATTTAAAAATTCAGCCTCAAATGATAAGCTATTTTAGATCTTTATTGCACAACAATGTCATCTTTAATGTCATTAAAGATCTTGTCGCCTATGCCCTTAACCTTTTTAATATCGTCTATGGTGGTAAAATTTTGGTCTTTGCGGTAATCAATGATCGCCCTAGCCTTGCCTTCACCGACACCTTTGAGGGATTTAAGCTCTTCAATGTTAGCTGTGTTGATATTTACAGCGGCAAACAAACAGCCAAACCCCACACATAATAGCACTAAAAGCCTTTTCATCTTTGCTCCTTTCTATGAAATTTTAAAATGAAAGAAAGATTATCTCATAAAACGGTAAAAATTCATTAAACGGTTCAAAACATTTATAATTTTTTAAATTCTCTAACATTTTTTAAAATATTCTCAAATATTTTCAAATTTATTTCAAAATTTTTCTTTAAATTCAGCAAAGGCTTGAAATTTAGCTAAATTTCGTGGTTTTTTGTCATTATAAAGTGTGAATTTATAGATACTTCGCCACTTTTTATGATTGTAAGTTCTAAATTTTCTTCAAAAATTCAGCTTGTTTGAATTTTTACCTTTAATTTATCTTGGCAAGCCTACCTTAAGCAGATTTATTCTTATCAACTTTATAAATTTTGATGAGAAAAAAATTAGATTTTTTCACCTTTAAATCAATGCTTTTGAAAAAATTATAGATCAAGTATCGTAAAAAACACTTCGCCCTTTCCCCAACTTTAACCCAAAGAAAAATATTTAAGCTAGCCTTTATCAAGCTTTTATCTAATGCTAAATTCAAGCTCATAAACACTAAAAACACAGTCATTCAAAGCATAGTGAAAAATCTCAAAATTCAAAGAGATATTTCGGCTACGCCTCAATATGACAACCATACTTTTGTCATTCAAAGCGATGAGGAAGGGATTAGCTTAAAGCTAGGTTCAAGTGAAGTGAAACTAAAAAATGATAAAATTGTCTTAAAGGGTAGTGTGAAGGTGGAAAAATAAGGGCAGTGTGAGAAAGATAGTAGGGACAGTGTGGGAAAGATAGGGTAGTGTGAGAATAGCGTAGTGCGAAAATGGAAAAATAGTAAGCTTATTATGGGAAAAAGAGCAGAGTAAATCCTAATGTTAGTATTGGAAAAACAGCAAGCGTGGTGTGGGAAACATAGTGTAGTGTTAAAGTAGAGAGATAATAAGGGTAGTGTGAGAGTGAAAAAATAGCATAGTGTAAAAAGTAGAAAAATAGCCTAATGTAAAATATAGAAAAATAATGTAGTGCGAAAGTAGAAAAATAGTAAGCTTGGTATGGGAAAAATAATAAGGGCAGTGTAAGAAAAATAGCAGAGCAAATCCGTTAGTGTGCAAAAAAGAGCCTAATGTAAAAGTAGAAAAATAGCAGAGGTAGTGTGGAAAGATAGCAAGGTCAGTGTGGAAAAAACAGCAGAGCAAATCCTAAGGATAGTGTGAGAAATATAGCATAGTGTAAAAAGTAGAAAAATAGCCTAATGTAAAATATAGAAAAATAATGTAGTGCGAAAGTAGAAAAATAGTAAGGGCAGTGTAAGAAAAATAGCAGAGTAAATCCTAAGGATAGTGTGAGAAATATAGCATAGTGCGAAAGTGGAAAAATAACATAGCGTAAGAGTAGAAAAATAGCAGAGGTAGTGTGGGAAAGATAGCAAGAATAGTATTAAAATGGAAAAACAAATGACTCTAGCTTATATACGCAAGCATAGCAATATAAATGATAGGTATGAGTGGGATAGATTTTTCTACCTTGATAAAGAGGTTTTATCT
>NZ_QHLI01000067.1 GCF_006864425.1 Campylobacter troglodytis
CCTATTAAAATAGGGCTAGTTAAAAAGCTATCAGATCGAACAATGCTAATTTCCTCAAAAGAAAATTTAGAATCTATAAGATACCATTCAAACTCCAGCTCCATAGGCACAAAAACGCTGCCAAAGCGGACATCAAAAAATCGCTGTTGTTGAGATTCACTAAATTCCGCTTTTGATAAAAGCTCTTTGACAAAGTCATAATTTATGTTGTAATCTACTTTGAAGCTAGTGATTTCTCGCTCAATGGTTTCATCTTTCATTTGTTTTGGAAAATCTTTAATGCAAAGGAAGGCATAATTTACATAGGGATTATTTTGTGGAAAAAATATTAAATCAATGTTTTTGTTATATTTCACATCAAAGCTCCAAGAGATACGAAGCTTGCCTTTGAAATTTAGGGTGCTGCCAATTTGTTTAAGCTCATAATCGCCCCTATAAGCACTTATGAGCGTTTTAATCAAATTATAAGTTTTGCCTTCATTTTGATATGGCTTTAAGGATTCAATCTTAGTTTCAAGAGGAAGATATCTTATCAACTATGCTCCTTTTAGAATTTTAAAATGCTTATTTGTCAAACAAAAATGCTTTAAAATATAAACAGTGCAAAAATTATCATTTAAATTCTAGCTAAATTCACTTTGGATTATTGTAGTAATTTTAGCAAGATCCTTTAAATTTTACTCTTACACATAAATTATATCTAAGCAAAATATAAGCCTTTGCTTTTTAGGATCTTAAAAATAGCGAAATGAATTTTACAAAGCCTTTGAGTTTTTTTCTTGCAAGTAAGCTTATTTTCACAGTTTAATACAGCCTATCTAAGCATTATATGTTTATAACAGTTGCTATTTAAAAAAGCAATAATTTGTCGATTTGTCATTGTTTGTGTTTTTGCTTATAAAAACTGCAACACAGTTTTGCTAAAATTTAACCTTACAATGTTTAAATTTTTACAAAAAATTCGCTAAAAATTCATAGAGCTTTGTGAATTTTTTAAGCAAATTGTGTGAATTTTTTAAATTTTTGTCAAAAAATTCACAAAATTTAGAAAAATTCACCTAAAAAATTCAAAGAAAGACAAAAAATGAGTTTAAAAAAAGATAGCATAAATGTTGCCCTTTTGGGTTATGGCACGGTGGCAAGTGCTGTGTGCGAGGGCTTGCTTAAAAATGAAAGCCTTATCAAGGCTCGCTGTGGGGTAGCCATAAAGCCCGTGGTAGCAGTAGCTAGAACGCCAAAGCCAAATGCACCCATTCCTATAAGCACAGACTTAAACGAGGTGCTAAAAAGAGAGGACATAGACATCTTTGTCGAGCTTATGGGAGGCACGGATACTGCATTAACAGCGGTTAAAGACTTGTTAAAACGCAAAAAGCCCGTAATCACCGCAAATAAAGCCATACTAGCTCATCATCGCTACGAGTTAGCAACACTTGCAAGGCATAGCTTTTTTGGCTACGAAGCAAGCGTGGCTGGGGGCTTACCCATCATTCGTGTGCTTAAAGAAGGACTTTGTGCGAATGAAATTACAAGCATCTTTGGCATACTAAATGGCACTAGCAATTATATTTTAAGCTCTATGAGTAAAAGTGGCACGAGCTTTGAAGCAGCCTTACAAGAAGCACAAGGGCTAGGCTATGCAGAAGCTGATCCAAGCTTTGATATAAAGGGCTTAGACGCAGCTCATAAGCTCTTAATCCTTGCTAGTTTGGCATTTGATTTACGCACGAAGCCCGAAGACATTTTAATTGAGGGCATTGAGGATATTTCAAAGGATGATATGTATTTTGCAAGGGAGTTTGACTACGAGATAAAGCTCTTAGGCATTGCAAAATGCGAGAAAAACTCAGTAGAGCTTAGAGTGCATCCTGCTATGATAGATAAAAATAAAATGCTAGCAAAGGTTGGCGGGGTGATGAACGGCGTTAGTGTGGTGGGAAATTTGCTTGGAGAAAGCCTATATTACGGAGCAGGAGCAGGAGGGCTTGCAACGGCAAGTGCTGTGATAAGCGATTTGATGGACTTTGCAAGATCTAAAAAGCCAAAAACTGCTATGCTTGGCTTTGAAAAAAAGCCCAAATTCACGCTTACTCCAAGGGATAAAATTTACACGAAGTATTATTTGCGTTTAAAGGTAGAGGATAAAATCGGCGTTTTAAGCAAGATTACGCTTTTAATGAGTAAGGCTGGCATTTCTGTGGATAGCTTTTTGCAAAAGCCAAAGGCAAAAGAGCCGCACAGCACTCTGTTTTTCACCACTCATCACAGCTTTGAAAGGCAGATTGAGGCTTTCTTAAAAGAGCTTTCAAAGCAAGACTTTGTGAAAGCTAAGCCCTTTATGATGCGTATTGAAAAATGGGATTAAAGCAGTATTTAAGCGGAATTGTAGGCGAGGATGAGGCTTGTGCTTATCTTAAAAATCAAGGCTTTGAGATAATTGAGCGAAATTTTCACTCCAAATTTGGAGAGATTGACATAGTGGCAAAAAGAGGCGAAATTTTGCATTTTATAGAGGTTAAAAGCACGGCAGGCAATTATGAGGCAAGTTATAGGCTAACAAGGTCTAAATTTGAAAAGCTTTTAAAAACTGTGAATTTTTATTTGCTAGAAAAGGGGCTAAATTCAGACTTTCAAATGGATCTACTTTGCATTTATAAAAACAAAACCGATCTTAGAGAAAATATAAGTTTTTAAGTTTTTTATAACCTTTTTTTGTTAGAATTAGCTACACAAAATTTTAAAAAGGAGAAAAAATGGGTAAGTATATAGAGCTTAATTCAGCCAATTTTAGCCAAACTGAATCAGGCGTATCATTGGTTGATTTTTGGGCACCTTGGTGTGGTCCTTGCAAGATGCTTTCCCCCGTCATTGACGAGCTTGCAAACGACTTCGAGGGCAAGGCGAAAATCTGCAAGGTAAATACCGATGAGGAGGGCGATCTATCCGCTAAATTTGGTGTTCGCTCCATTCCAACCCTTGTCTTTTTAAAAGACGGACAAGTTGTAGATACTCTCATTGGAGCACAAAGCAAACAATCCATTACCGATAAGCTTAACGCTTTGTTGTAAGTTATCAAACTAAGTTTAAGTGCTTAAAGCCGCTTAAACTTAGCCCTCTTAACACTAAATAACACCCCTTTAAAGCACTTTAAATTCAAACAAATCATCTTTCAAATTCATCTTAGCAAATCTGATTTTCATATAAGCTTTGCTGTTTTTAGCAGCTAGTTCTTTAAAAGCTTTCTTTGTAAATTTTTTGCCTTTAAGCTACTAGCACATAATAATAACAAGGCTTAAAAATTTCTTCAAAAGTTGAATGAACAAGCTTAGATAGCAAGTCTAAATTCAAGCCTTAATTTAACATTAAGCTTACAAAAGCTTATAAACCACGCTTGTGATGGTTAAAAGCCCTGTGATTAGCACGAAGCAATCCACAAGCTTGTTTTGCCATTTTTTCATAGAAGCTACTGTATAAAGTGCAATAACAGGCATTATAAACAAAATAGCTGCGATTACAGGTCCTCCTAAATCCTCTATAAAGCCCAAAATGCTAGGATTTATGTAGGCAACAAAGACTATGCTTACAAACATAAAGGCTGTTGTAAATACATTAATAGCTCTTAAATTTGGGGTTTCATTTCCAGCCATTTTAAGCCCCTTGCGAATGATGCCCTTTAAGCCCTCAGCTGCTCCAAAATAATGTCCAAAAAAGGAGGTTACAATGGCTAAGAAGGCTACAAGAGGAGCCCCATAAGAGATTAGAGGATTATCAAATTTGTTGGCAAAGTATGATAAAATAGGGATGTTTGCCTCTCTTGCTGCAGCAAAGTCCTCATTATCAAGTGCTAGTATGCAAGAAAAGACAAAAAACATTATGAATACAAGCAACATTAAGGCTGTTTTAAAGAGTATGCTATTTGCCTTTTGTCCTGCTTGTTCTTCGTATTCTTTGCGAGTGCTAAGAGCAAAGGTTGAAATAGCTGGGCTGTGATTAAAGGAAAATACAAGCACGGGCAAGGTTAGCCAAATTACCACAAAAAAGTCTTTCGCACTTGGCATTGAAGTGATTAAATCAAGCTTCCAATGAGGGATTAGATATAAGGAAAAGCCAAAAAGCACGGCACAAAGAGGATAGACAAGGGCTGTGCAAATTTTAGTGATTAACTCCTCTTTCAAAAGCATCACAAGCATCATCGCTGCTACTAAGACAAAGGCCAAAATAGCTCGCACGACTGGGTAAAGTTCTTTGGTGCTAGCATCATAAAGGGTGCTTAAATTTAGCTGATTTATGAAAAAATTGCCAAAGGTATTTGTAATACCAACCCCATAAGCAAGGCAGATGGGATAGATGGCAAAGAAATAAAGCACTGTTATTAAAATACTAAGCCTTCTGCCCCAAAATTCCTCAGCAGCATAGGTTATATCGTGATCCTTACTCTTAGAAGCAAGGACAAAGCGAGCCAAGGCAAGATGAGAAAGCCATACCATAGGAAAGATAAGCACAGTCATAGCCACCACAGCCCAAAAGCCTCCAGTTCCAGCCCGAATAGGCAAAAACAAGATCCCAGCCCCAACAGCAGTGCCAAAAAGAGAAAAGATCCAATAATAATCAAAGCCCTTGTTTTTCATCATAGCTCCTTTTTAAATGCTTAAATTCACAAAGCCTTGTGTATAAATTTGCTTATTAAAATTAAGCCTAGCTAAATTTATCACAAACTCATTACAAATACCCTAAATTCAAGGCTTGAAAGCATTTTAACACAAAATTCAAGCAAGTTTAAAAAAAATATTAAATTTTAAGAAAAACTTAGATAAAAGGTAACCTTTATTAAATATAATGTTAGACGGTTTTCAAAATTTTGAGCATAAAAGCCTAAGCTTGTAAGTTAGGCAAAATTGCAAGGTAAAGATTAAAAGCCTTGAATTTACAGCGATTTGATTTGTAAATTTAAGGCTTTTAAAACTTAAATTTCAAAGGAAGGCTTGAATTTAAAGCTTTGTGAATTTTAATAAAGCTTGTAGCAAATAAATTCAAGGCTTTGAATTTGCAAGGATTTACCTTAGTAAATTCAAATGCAACTGTTGAATTTGCAAATTTTGCTATGTTTAAATCAAAGCCTTGAATTTTGAGTTTATTTTGTGTTTTTTAAGCTGTGAATTTTGAGATGAAATTTGTGCAGCAAATGAATTTAAAGCCTTGAATTTGCAGTGTTTTGGCTTGTAATTTATAAGCATTTGAAATGCTAAATTTTGCTAGCCTTGCTATGTTTAAATCAAGCATAAGTTTTGTGAGGGATTTTTTATGACAAAATTCAGGTTTTGCTTGAATTTTCGCCTTAATCTTAACATTTGCTGTGAATTTTAGTGCGAAATGCATTGCATTCGCAAGTGTAAGCAGATGGGATTGTAAAGCAAAGATCAAGTATATCTAAGATAAGCGATGATTTTTACAAGTCGCTTAAAAAGCAGTGCACAAACAATGTATCAAAGGAGAAACAATGTTAGATTTAGCGATTATCGGAGGTGGTCCAGCAGGACTTGCCGCAGGACTTTATGCCACCAGAGGAGGGCTTAAAGAGGTTGTTATGTTTGAAAGGGGTATGCCAGGAGGGCAGATCACCTCAAGCTCTGAGATAGAAAATTATCCCGGAGTTGCTCAGGTAATGGACGGCTTATCCTTTATGAATCCTTGGAACGAGCAGTGTATGCGTTTTGGCTTAAAGCACGAAATGGTAGGCATTGAAAGGGTTAGTAAAAATGAGGACGGCTCCTTTAATATACTAATCGAAGGAGGTAAGATCCAAAAGGCTAAAACCGTCATCATTTGTACAGGCTCAGCTCCAAAAAGGGCTGGCTTTAAGGGAGAGGATGAGTTTTTTGGCAAAGGGGTTAGCACTTGTGCTACCTGCGATGGCTTTTTTTATAAAAACAAAGAAGTAGCAGTACTTGGTGGAGGCGACACAGCCATAGAAGAGGCCTTATATCTTGCAAATATTTGTGCAAAAGTTTATATAATCCACAGACGAGATGGCTTTCGTGCAGCACCCATAACGCTTGAAAAGGCAAAGAAAAACGACAAAATCGAGTTCATCACAAACGCCACCATAGACGAGGCTTATGGAGATGCGAGCGGACTTTTGGGCTTGAAAATTCGCTTAAAAGATGAAAGCTTGAGGGATTTAAAGGTGCCTGGGGTCTTTGTCTTTGTAGGGCTTAATGTGAGAAATGAGGTTTTAAGACAAGAAAATGGGGAGTTTTTATGTGATATGCAAAGTGGGGGGCAAATGAGTGTGAATTTAAAGATGCAAACAAACATTGCAGGGCTTTTTGGTGCAGGAGATATTAGACAAGATGCTCCAAAGCAAGTAGTTTGTGCGGCAGCAGACGGTGCTGTTGCTGCTTTGAGTGCTATGTCTTATATAGAATCCCTTCATTAAAGGCAATTTAATTACTTCCTTGGCTAAGTTAAGCCTAAGTAACTTAACTTAGCCCTTCAAACTTAAACTATCAAATAGGCTAAATTTAATTTGACATCTTTAAGAAAAATTCAAAACAGTATCGCTTTTACATAGAGCTTGAATTTTTAGCATAATTTATTAAAATTCAAAAGCGACTTGTTTATGTTAACCATACTTTCAAGCTTATTTTAAAGGCTTTTTTACAAAAAGGCATTAAACTTCATTTAAACTGAGTAGATTTAGCAATTTTTTTTGTTATACTGGACGAAGTTAAGGGGAAGCATCTTAGCTTTTGTCTTGTCATACTGAGGCAAAGCCGAAGTATCTCAAAATAACGCAAAGTTTGTCATACTAAGGCAAAGTATATCAAGAAAATCCAAAGATATTTGGGCTTTGCCTCAATCCGTGCTTCAATCCTTAGGATTTGCAAACGAAGTGAAGTCAGCATATGACAATGTGGCTCAGGGTGAGAATATAAAAGAAAATTCAAAAAATTCTAAAATTAAAAATTCATATGCTAAATTTACCCACTCTTTAAATATCCACCCAACGGATTGTAAGCCTTGCGAAGCAAACCACCTTAGCACGGCAGATGACTTTAAATTGTCCTACTAAGCAAAAAGTTCTTAACTTAGACTAAAAGATGATATAGGCATTGACAAGAGGCTAGGAGCTAAGCTTTTAAGCTAGCTTTGATTTAGAGCTTAAACTTGAATTTAAAGTTAAGCTTGAATTTAAAAGACTTACAAGCTTTTAAAGAAGCTTCAAGGCTTGAAAGGATTTTTAGTTGAAAAAGGCTTTAAAAGCTTTTTTAGCTGAATTTAAAGAGCAAAAAAGGCTTTAAATGGAATTTAAAAAAGTGAAAATGCTTGAGATAATTTGAAAGATTTAAATTCAGTATAAGCTTGAAAAATTCAAATAAACTTAAAGGCACTTTGAAAGGCTGGCAAGTTAAAAAAGTTTGAAAACAGTTTTAAAAGGATTTAAGGCTTAAAGACGGCTTTGAAAGCTTGAAAGCTAAGAATCAGTTTTAATATTTTAAAGTTTGAAAGCAGCTGATAGTTTTCATAAGCTTTTAGCTTGAATTTAAAAAGTTAAAAGGCTTTCATTTAGCTTAAATTTAAATTACTTTAAATGTTAAATTCACAAAGCATTCTTTAATATTTAACTCAAAGCTTAAATTCGCAAAGTGCTTTTTTGAATTTATATTGAAAGCTTAAAAGTTTTTCTTGAATGTAGGCTTTGGACGCTTGGCGTTTTTCTTTACTTTAAAACTTTTCAAAGCAACTTTTTTGTGAATTTAAATTTAAATAATTAAAATTTGAAAGAATTTAAATCTAAACAATTTAAACTTGACAAAATTCAAACTACAAATAATTTCAAATTAAAAATTTAAGCCCACAGTTTTCAAGGGCTTTCAAAGTCTTAAGCTCAAATTTAAAGCCTTTACTCAAAATTCTTTTAGAAAACTAACTTTAAATTACTTAAAAAGATTAAGAAACACTTCATCGCCGCAAATTTTTCTATTTTGCTTTTATCTTTTAAACCTTCAAACCCTTCTCTTTTAAGCTTTTTAAACTTTTATTCTAACTCTAGCTCAAGCCTAGCCATCATTTCTTTACTCCAATGTTTAGGAGGCTTTTTTGGATAGTTTCTTTGATAATACTCTACAAAGCTATCTTGATTATCTTTAAGCTCAAAATAATAATTTCCTAATGGGGAGGGCTTAATGTGCTCATCTCCAAAGAAGTCTAAATTTGGGGTTTTAAAGGCATAGCCTATAGATTTTGGCAAATTAAGCCACAAATATTTTTCACTTGTAGGAGAAAAATTAGGACCATAATATTGAAAAAATGCCTTATAGCCCTCTATATATCCTATTTCGTATTCGCTAGGTATGATATTTGAGTAAAAAAGATCTATTTGTGTTTTTGCATAGTTTTTTTCTTTTCTATAAGGATTTGGCATTTTTATGTTTGGGGATTTTAAATTCATCTCAGTATGCTTTTTATATGCACCTAAATTAAATAAAAGCTTATTTTCATCTTGGTATTTGCCCTCATCATATGGTATGGTAAAGTCCTTTAAACTCCACACCAAATACGCATAAAAAAGCTCGTTAAAATAAGGAATCAAA
Organism: Campylobacter troglodytis; assembly: GCF_006864425.1. Taxonomy (GTDB): domain Bacteria; phylum Campylobacterota; class Campylobacteria; order Campylobacterales; family Campylobacteraceae; genus Campylobacter_D; species Campylobacter_D troglodytis. The sequence continues at coordinate 8,595 of NZ_QHLI01000067.1, forward strand.
AGGGCTTGCTTTTGTGTTTTCATATAATCAAGAGCAACAAGCCTTGCATAATATTTAGGAAGCAAGGTTCCATCAAATCCCCACTCAAACATATCCTCTTGCAAGATGCCTAAATTCAGCAAGCTTTTATAGCTTGCTTGAGTTGGCATATAGGCTTTGATGCCCTCTTCTTTGTTGATGCTATCTATGTAATTTTTAATAAGGCTAGTGTTAAGTTTGTGAAGTTCTGTGAAATAGCTTAGAATTTGTTCCTTACTTAGGGTGATGTTATTTTTTGTGCGGTAATAATAAATCTTTTGATGTGCTATGCTTTCATCACTTCCTTCGCATATTCTTAGATCATATATGTTTTTACATTGAATGATTGATTTAAAGGGCATTTTGGGGTTTGGATTTTTTTCATTTAGCCAAAAGCTATTTAAGCCCTCAAAACTAGTTTCTGTGATTTGTGAGGGGAGATAATGTGGGATCAGATTGCTATCTTTGTTTTTTTTAAAACTAAGCTTACCTAGATACAAAGTAGCTGTAAAATCACAAATGCTATCATTTATGCCCCTTAGATACCTAGGCTCTAATCTATCAGTAAGGCAAAGGATCTTAGTGGCAATTCCTAAATACACACTTTTATCCTCTCTTATATTAAAAACAACATTATCCTTGCTTGGTTGAATTCTTTTTAGCATCATAGCCTTATCCTTTATGGCAATATTTTGGCAATTTGCATTTCTACATATCTAGGATCTCTTTCGCTTGGTTGAATTTCATAGGCATTTTGCTTGGTATTTACAGTGCAGCCTACCTTAACTGCTTCATCAACCTTGCAGCTTTTATAAAATCCATCAAAGATTGTGGGGGCTGTATTGATATAAAAATACTTGCTATAATGTAGATATTTTTTCAATATGCTAGTATCATCTGCCTTATATTTTGTTTCTATATACAAATGCCTTAGCTCGTGAAATACAGTTTTTAGCACTTCTTTAAGATCTAGATCTAAATAATCCTCATTGATATAAATTATACTTGCATAATAGTAGCCATAAGCATTTTGTGCATTAAAAAATACAAGATCTTCTAAGCTTAGTTTAAATTGCTCACATACTGTCTCTGTCAGGCTTTTTATGAGATCTTTTTTTGAATTTTTATTATTTTTTAAGTTCTTGAGTTGCTTGTATTCATCTATGAAGTTAGGATGATTGTTTGAGCTAGATCTTTTTTTGAGTATTTGTTTTGAGTTTTCTATGAAGTCCTTTCTATCTTTTACATACTCGCCGTTATCGCCTTTAACACTCCCCACAAAGTCCTCATTTGCAAGATCAAAGCCCTTATAAAGAAAAGCAAGCTTTCCTGCTAGGCTTGGATAGGCTCTAAGATAATCAAACAAAGGATCAAAGCTTGAATTTTCATTTGCGTATCTTGCTTGATGTTTTTGATAAAATTCGCTGAATTTATCTTTATTTGATCTTAAAAAATTCACAGCCTCTTCTAAATTACATATTAAATCAAGCTTATTCCAATAAGGCAAGGCTTCTTTTGTAGCACTAGCTAAAAGCCCATCATTGCTCTTTTGTGCTTCTATCTTGGCTAGGCTAAATTTAAAAGCCTTGTAGTTTTGATCTTCTTTTCTCTTAGCCTCTATGATGCTATCCTTTGAAATTTCTCCTATTTTAAATTTTGTGTTGATTATTAAATGCGTGTTTTTATATATATCAATATCAGCCGTGCTAGCAAAGATGATAACATAAGCACATTCTAGTAAGGGCAGATGAAAGCCTATTTTATCATACATTTGATGTTCATTAAAATACCCACTTAGATCAAAAAGAGGGCTTAAATCATATTTAGCTAGTTTTTTATCCTTAAAAAGATAAAGCTCATTTTCGTCTTTAAGGCTTAGATAAGCCCAGTTCAAAGCCCTTGTAGCCCTCATATCATCCCTTAATCTTGCTTTTAATTCTATATAAGTTCCTGGGGCAAAGGGGTAAGAGGGTGCTTGGCTTGTATTAAAAGAATTTTGTGTTTTGTGAGAATCATCTTGGTTTGCATCAAAAGAATTCTTTGTGATATTTGCAAAATCTTGGCTTGTCTTAGAATAATTATTTGTTGCATTAAAAAGTTCTTGTGTTTTATCAAGGAAATTATTTGTTAGCTTAGAAAAATCTTGCCTTGCATTAAAAGCATTCTGTGTTTTATGAGTAAGTTCTTGTTTTGTATGAGAAAAATTCTTTGCCACATAAAAAGAATTCTGTGTGGTTTTAGAAGAAGTTTGTGTGGCATTAAAAGACTTTTGTGTTGTGTGAGAATCATCTTGGTTTGTGTCAAAAGAATTCTTTGTGATATTTGCAAAATCTTGGCTTGCATTAAAAGCATCTCGCGTTTCTTGCAAACTAGGATCTAAGATATAATGTATTTTTATTTTCTCTTTTGCCTTTTTAATCTCTCTTGTTTTAGGATCTAGCTCCCATTCTACATACTCTAAAAAGCTAAGCTCTTCTACAAGATTTATATCATCTTTAACTTTGGCATCCTTTTTTTTAAAATAAATTACGGCTTGGTGATTTGCATAATTATTAGGACTAAGTATCTTTTGAGTAGCTTGATTTTGCTGTGAATTTTCCTTTGCTAGATAAATTTGCTTTTGCTGTGAATTCTTTGAAGCTTCCTTTGCTAGATAAGCTTGCTTTTCTTGTGAATTTATTGAAGCTTCTTTTGCTAGATAAACTTGCCTTTGCTGTGAATTTTTTAAGGTTTCCTTTGCTAGATAAAAAGGCTCTTGCTCATACTCTTTATCATCTATTAAGCGGACATTAAAAAAATCCCCTCTCTCATCTTCATTTATCACAAACAAAGCCTCTCCTTTATTGTTTGTAAGCCTTTTTAAACTTTTTTTAGAATCTATATTGATAAGTTCTATGTGCTTGTTTTTTAAAGGCTTTAAGCTAGCATAATCTTTAATGAGAAGTTGAAAATTTCTTGTTTTGTTGCTTTTTGGGTGAGGGTTTGAGTAGGAGGTGGTGTTAAGGTAGTTTGGAAAGGCATGCAAGAGCGCATCTAGACACTTAGAGTTTTCATCTATACTATTTAAAATTATTTTTAATTCTTCTTCGTTGGGATTTCTTAGTGTTTCTTGTTCATATTGGTTTTGAAGCTTAAATATATTATTTTTTAAGTACTGATATAACTCATCAATTTCTAAACTATCGTAAGCATCGCTAAGTAGAGCTGTTGAAAAATATCCTACTCCAGCTAGAAATAACACTCTACCAGCCCCAGCTACAAAACCACTTGTTGCACCTATTACATTGCCTATTGTTGGCGCAATAAAATCTGCTGCTGTGCCAATTGCAGCTGTAACAAGTGCTTCATTTAAGATCTTTGAGGCTATTCTTGTAGCCGCAAAATTAACTATTAGATCAAGATGTAAAACTATAAAATTTTTTAATTCAGAATTGTTTGGATTTCCTTGCATTGAAACCGCGTTAGGAATTGATCCTACAATAGTAATAAAAAGTTGAATTTTTTTGCTTGAATACAGATCTAAGGCCCAAACAGCATTCCTTATAGCATTGATTGCACTTGTTAAGGTGCTTGCGTCATTAGATACCTTAATTTGATCATTAATTTGCATATGAAAGCTTAGCTCATCTTGCTGAGTTATGATTATCTCATCGCTTTCATAAACCGTTTTTATCATTTTCTATGCCTTTTAATATATTCGTAAAGTTTAAGTGTATCCTCATTTTTTTTAATAGTAACATTTATCACTGTGCCCTTATGCCAAATATGCAGATAATAAGTCTCACTAAGATTGACATAAAACATAGGACTTTGAGTTTTATCTAAGGAGCTTAATATAGAACTTTCATCCCATTTGTAAGATAATTTGCCATATACACGGTGATACAAGGTGAAACAAGTCTTACTTAGCTGAGCTTTATAATACCAATCTTGCAAAGAAAGCTTTAATAAATAAAGAAAAATGCCTATTCCAAGCAAGATATCTACAATGCAAAAACATATGCTAAGTATAAAAGAGCCTATAAGAGTAAATATATGTAAAAAATCACTTTGTATATAGCATTCATATATAATTGCTTCGTCTGTGTATCTTGTATGATAAAAAATACGAAAAAAGCCAAAAATACTGATTAAAATAATAAATGTTCCTAAAATTTTTAATGCATATGTTGGAAAAACCCAATGATATACAAGGGATAAAATGATTATAAAAGCACAAAGTAGAACAAGGACAATTTTTAAAAAAGCAAATAAGAGCTGTAATTTATAATTTCGCATAAGCTTTGTCTCTTTGAATTCTTTTTAACTCATACTCACTTATACAGTCAAAGAATTCTTTGTTTTCTTTATTTACATTAAGTATATCATTAGGAGTGTAAGATATTGCTATGCCGTAAATGTTCATTATTTTTTATCCTTGCTCAATGGGTATCTAAAAGCATATATCCAATTTCTATGTCCTCTTGAAATGATCTTATCTACACTATATCCCATTTTAGAATCTAAGTCTTTTAATAGTACTGAAATATTATTCATTCCAAATTTATTAAATTGCAAACAAAAATATGCCACTAAATATCTATCATAAAAGATATGTTTGCTGGTATCAAAAATCACAGGTCGTACAAAGGATAAATTCATTGTTTTTTCAAATGGTGCTGTTTTCATCAATGCCAAGTTATCTCTATTGAGCTTAATATTGCCAAAAATTCTATACTCCAAAATAAGATATTCTTCAAACAATAAAATGCGTTTAAGTAAAAA
>NZ_QHLI01000068.1 GCF_006864425.1 Campylobacter troglodytis
TACTTCTCTTAGAAGTATAAAAATTTCCTATTTAAAAAAGCCCTTCTTTATTTAGTTTTAGGATTTTTGCTACTCTTTAATAGGGGGGGGCAAAGACCCATTAATTCTTTTTAATTGTGCCTTTTTGTGTCTAATTTTTATAAAATTCTTTTTTTTCATAACAAAAACAAAAGGAGCAAAAAGATGAGTAAAAGAGTTTTTAACCGTAACGGTTATTTTTACTTAGACAATCAAAAGGACGGTATAAGACAAAGAACAAGTACAAGTTTGAAGGTAAGTACCGAAAGTAAAGCATTTTTAGCTAAAAAAGGAGTTTTTGAACTTTTTTTTAAAGACAAAACAAAAGCGCTTAAGATGTGGTGTGATTATGCGGATGCGGTGTGGGATAAAATGCAAAAACCTAAAAGTGAGTTAGTAAAAGAAAAACTAATTAAAAAAGGTAATGAAAGATTTTTTATAAAAAATGCATTTGAAAGTTTTGAAAAAGAAAAAAGTTTTCTAGCAAAACGAACAAAAGCTAATTACAAAAGCGCTAAATTAGATGTTATAAACTTTTTTGAAACTGTGAGAGTGTTTGATTTAAGAGATCTTAAAAGAGAACACATTATAAATTATATTCTAAATTTGAAAGAAAGAGGACTTATAAAAAGTACTATTTTAGGCAAAATGAAAATTCTAAAATCCTTTTTAAATTTCTGTGTTGAAAACGAGCTTTTAAATAAAAGCCCTTTTTACTTGCCTAAAATAACAAACTTGAAAGATAGCATTATACAAGAGCCTTTTAACCTCGATGAAGTACAAAGTTTAATAAAAAAGGCTCAAGGTATATTAAGAAGCTATTTAATAGTAGCCTTTTTCACAGGTGCAAGGACTGGCGAAATTTTAGGCTTAAAGTGTAGTGATCTTGACTTTGAAAAATGCGAAATTCATCTACAAAGAACAAAACAGGGCGATCGTGTGTGTGAAGGCTTAAAAACTTCTCAATATCGCATTATTGATATGTTACCTATTGTAAAAAACGAGTTACAAAACTTAACAATTAATCTTAAAAAAGATGATTTTGTGTTTAGTGTGAGAAGTGAAAAATTACGTAAAAATTTTAAAGCACTTTGTAAGGAGCTAAACATTAAAGAACGAAGGCTTTATGATACAAGGCATTCATTTGCTAGTATTATGTTAAGCAAGGGTGAAGAGCCCATGTGGGTAGGGGTGCGAATGCTTGGGCATTCTACGCTAACAACAACTTATAAATATTATGCTAAATATCTGCCTCAGAAAATAAGCGCTAGAGCTAATTTTTTAAATGAGCTTGATATTAATCAAAAAACAAAAGCAAAAAATATCAGTTAAGAAGCAAAAAGATGAAAAAAGAATATATTAAAACAATTAAAAAGGCAATTGAAAGTGCGCAATCACACGGTGTTAGTGAAACTTTTAAATTTAAAAGCGGCGTTAATTTCTTTGTTAAAACGCACCATTAAGGAGGGCATACAATGAAACTTCTATTGATTATAAAAAACAAACAAACAAAAAAAATAAGAATAGTCGATCTTAGTGATTATGTTTTAATTGATTGTGTTACTATTTTTAGGTTTTGGAAATTGTTAGATAAATTTGAAACTAAAGTAAAATTAGTATATTCAAATTCTTATCTCTATAAAGCCTATGAAATACAAGAAAAAAAATACTCTATTCTAATGTCAGAATCAGAACAAGGAATTCAAAATGTTTAGATATTGTAATTTTAATGAATTAAGTAAAATTGAATTAGAAATTTTAACACACAAGGCAAAACAAAAATGTTTCTTTTGTAAAGAAACATTTTTTATATTCAACTTGAAAAACGCAAAAGAACAGATCCATGAAGCTTTATGCAATAAGCTTATTTATGAAGAAGAAAGCGAAAAAGGGATTTTTGAAATAATTTTTAATTGTGAATGTCCCTTTTGTGAAAACATAAATAAAACTATTTTAGAACTAAAACTTTCAACAAAAAAAGAAACTTTAATCTTTGATTGCGATGTTGTTAAAATGCCTATTTTAAAAGTTTTAAAGGATGAAAAATGATAATTTTTAACGGTGCAAAAGATGATATTTTTAGAACGCTTGATTTTATTGATAATCACAAAAAATTAAGCATAGGAGCTAAAATGTTGGTTTCTTATCTCTTACGAAAATATGAAGGTTTAACTATATGTTGGAAAGTGATCGCAAAAACTCTAAATGTAAGTTATATGAGCGTTATGCGTTGGAAAAAGGAATGTGAAAATGAAATTTTTAAAATTTCAAGTGATGAAAAAGGGCAAATTATAATAACCTTTTTAGATAACAATTTGTTATATGAGAGTAACAATTTGTTATATGAGAGTAACAATTTGTTATATGAGAGTAACAATTTGTTACACAATAAAGAAGAAAGAAATTTAACAAAAAAAGAAGAAAAAAAATCGCACGAATTCGAAAAAACGCAAAAAGAAAATTCTAGCAAAAAAACAAAAGTTGATTCTAAAATTGAAAAATCTTTTTTAGAAGCAAAAGAATATTTCGAAAAAATGGATTTAAATTTTTTTGATGAAAAAGAACAAAAGGCTATTTTAGAATTCTTTGTGTTTCGTGTTGAAAATAAACGAAAAAGCCCTTTTTCTCAAAGTGCCGCCCTTTATGTTATAAAACAGATGTCAAAGGCAAAAGAAACACAAAGGGATATTATAGCTATAATTGAGCGGTGCATCGCTAACGGTTGGGTCGGTTTTCAATGGGGGGAAAATGAGCTTTACAAGACAAAACAAACTAAATTTTTAAATAAGGGGCCTTTAATTAGGATACAAGAACATAATTATATTATTTCACAGCTTGAAAAACAAGATAAAACAATGAAATTTTTAGGTTTTGATAAAAAACAATGTGAAAATTTAAAAGTTGATAATAAAAAAATTACTAAGATCGGCGGTTTTTTTTCTTTTTTAGAAAATCAGCAAACACAAAAAAAATATCAAGTTTGTTTAGAAAGTGAAAATTTATTTAAAAGTGAAAACATACAAGAGAAAAACGAAAATTCACAAAATAACACTTTACAAAAAAAACAAGAAATAGGTACTTTTTGGGATTAAGATTTTTTTATTTAGAAAAGAGATAAAAATGCACTATCAAACAAAAGGCAAAGCAAAAGAAAAAAGCATAAGTTTTTATCTTTCTAAAAATTTACTTGAAAAGATTGATTTTATAGCTAATTTAGAAAGACAAAGCAGAAGTATTATTATAGAAACTTGCATTAATTTTTATGTTAAAGGAGCTAATAATGAAAATTTCGCAAACACAAAACGAAAATATTACAAAAAGCCAAGAAAAAAGCCAAGAAAAAAAAAGAAAAGCATTCACATTTCAAAAGAGAACGAACAAAATCTTTTTAAAGATGAAACAAGGCAATAAAAACAAATTTCTTATAAGTGCTATATATGAAACTTTTAAATATTTTTCACAAGAAAATTTATTTTATCAAGTTGAATTAAAGGATTTTTTAGATGACACAAAGAGATTTTAAAAATTTGCTTTTTTCACATCCTAAGGCTAATTTTGATCTATTAAAAAGCGAATGGCAAATTCAAAAAGTTTGCGAACTAATTGATATTTTTAAAGAAGAAGAATTAGAACAATTAGCCTTTAATATTTCACTTGATGAAAATAAAATTTTAGAAAAACAAACTTTGTCAGTTAAGACATTTTGTTTATTTATAAAAGATTTTATTGAAACAAATGCTTATTATTGGGCTTTACGAAGTGATTTTAAAGAAAAAAATGATTTAACAAATTACGAAAAAACAAGGCTAATTAAGGTTTTTTATATCAAAAAATCTTTAAAGAAAATCCCTCAGTGGGCGCAAAATATTATGTATTAATAAAAAAAACTATAAGTAAGGGAAAAAAGATGAAAAAACAAGAACAAAATAATACATTAAGTGTAAAAGAATTATATAAAATTCAAAAAGGCAAAGAAAGAAAAGAACAAAAACAAGATACACCCTATGTATTAACCCCTATTAATTTATATAATGATAATTTTCAAAATTTTAAACGTTATAATATACCTAAAGGACAACTTGTTATTGCTGATATACCCTATAATATAGGATTAAATGCATATGCTAGTAGTCCACAATGGTGGAATGATAAAGAGGCAAAAGAACCTAACAAAGAAAAAGCAGGAAAAAGCTTTTTTAAAACTGACAATAAATTCAATATAGCTGAATTTTGGCATTTTTGCTCTAAATTAGTGAAAGAAGGCAAAGAACCCGGATGTATGCTTTTATTTTGTGCATTCGAACAGTTTGAATTAAATATACAATATGCTAAAAAGTACGGTTTTAAGCATTATATACCTTTAGTTTTTGATAAAAAAAGAAGTTCACAAGTTTTAAAGGCAAATATGCGAATTGTTGGATCTTGTGAATATGGTTTCATTTTTTATAAAGATAAATTACCTAAATTTAGAAATAAAGGAAAGATGATATTTAATGTTATTGATTGGGATATAGGCAAAAAAGAAAAAATACCTAAAATTCATCCTACTCAGAAGCCTTATGGTTTATTACAATATTTAATTTCCATCTTTACTGATGAGGGGGATATAGTAATTGATCCTTGTTGCGGATCGGGTGTTTCTCTTTTAGCGGCTGCCAATATAAATAGAATTTCTTATGGTTTTGAAGTAGAAAAAGAATACTATGAGAATGCAAAAAAACAAATTTTAAGCTTAAATGAGCCTAGATTATTTTAAAAAAGGCATAAAATGAATGATAAACTTAAACTCGAGGCTTTACTTTTAAAAAGTCTTTTTGATTACCCAGAAAAGATTAACGCTTTTTTGGATAAAACACCTTTAAAGTGTTTTAGCGAGTTAGGAAGCGAGCTTTTAAACGCAATTTTAAGTTTAAAGCAAAAAAATCTTTTAAACATTGAGAGCTTAAATGTCGAGTTAAAAGATGAGCTAAAAAATAGCTCTTTTTATATGAATTTTTTAGCTGCTTTACCTAGCATTATGATAGATGAGCTTAGCGAAATGCTTACAAGGGCTTACAAACTAGAAATACAAAAAAAGCTAATGCAAGAGCTTGAAAAAGCAAATGCAAATAACGAACTTTTAGATTTAGAGCTTTTGCAAAAAGAAAACTCTATTAATTCAAAAAGCTTTATGAATTTGAGACAGTGGATGGCATATTATGAAACAAGGCCTGTTTTACCCCAAATTAAAACAGGAATTCCCTTTTTAGAAAGTGCTTTTAATGGAGGCTTAGAGTTGGGGCAGCTTGTGTTAATAGGAGGCGATCCCGAAGCAGGTAAAACGCGCTTAGGCTTACAAATGCTTGAATTTATGTCTAAAAGTCGTAAAGTTGCCTTTTTTTGTTTTGAATTTACTATTGAAAGTTATCTTAAAATCGTACAAGAAAAAGGCTTACATTCAAATGCAGAAAACTTAATCATTTTAAATGATGGTTATAATATCTTTGAATTAGCGGATAATATAAGAACGCTTTATAGGCAAGGCGTAAAGGTGTTTTTTATTGACAGTCAAATGCGCATAACGAACGAAAAAGGGCGTAATATGGAAGAGGAAGAAACACTAAAATTTAGCACACTTGCCAGACTTTGCCACTCTTTAAATATTATCATTTTCTTTGTCATTCAAAATTCAAAAAATGACAAAGAAAATCCTATGAATTCAAAAAAAGGAGCGCATGAGGCAAGTATTATTATAAGAGTTGAAAGATGCGCACCAGATAAAAAGGATTTAACACAACAAGATAATTTATATGATGAAAATACGCGCTTTATAGTGATTCAAAAAAACAAACAAACAGGAAAACACTTTAAAGAAAAGGTATTTTATAATACTCAATCGTTGAAGTTTTACTCGCTTGATAATACTTTGTTTCCTACTTTAAAACAAGTAAGCTATAATGATGTATTGAGAGAAATATCAAATAAAAAGGATTGAAAATGTTAATTTTTGAAAGTTTGATCGGCGGTTTTATAAGTGGTTTGGTGATCGGTTTGATTATCTTTGTTTTTGCCTTGAGATAGAAAAAGGCTTAATGATTTAGTAAATTCTTGTTGAATGTAAGTGTGTTTTTCTTGATCTCTTTTAAGTTCTTCGCGTAAAGATTTAATTATATCTTTAAAATAACGCAAAGAGTTTTTAAAGAATATATAAGCTAAAAAAGCACCACATAAAAGCCCTAGTAAAAATCCAGCATAAAAAGCGGTGTTTTGTGTTAAAAAAGCGCTTATATCAATTGTTATCATTTAATATCCTTACTTTGTTTTTGATATTTTAACAAAAAATTTAAAAAAAGGCAAAAAATGAGTATTAAAAATTTAGATGAGCTAAAGGCTAAAATTAATATTATTGAGATTATCAAAAGTTATATTCCTTTAAAAAAGGTACAAGGTAGCTTTAAGGCTTTATGTCCTTTTCATAATGAAAAAACGCCTTCTTTTGTTGCCAATGAGCAAAAAGGCTTTTTTTATTGTTTTGGTTGCAAAGAAGGAGGGGATGCCTTTTCTTTTGTGCAAAAGTTTAAGCATTATGATTTTAGTGAGGCAGTGCGTGAAATAGCGGATTTATATAATTTTGATCTTGAATTTAGCCACGAAAAAAGCGAAACTAAAAAAGATTATTTTGAATTTTATGAAAGATTAAATAAGCATTTTAAAGAAAATTTGCTTAAAAACGAAAAACTTTTAAGCTATCTTTCAAAAAGAGGGCTTGACAAGGACGATTTAAACCGTTTTGATATAGGTTTAGTTGATGAAAACTACGCTTTAAAGGAATTCATTGGCAAAGACTTAGAGATGGCTTTAAAAGTGGGTTTTTTGATAAAAGGACAAAACGGTATTTACTCACAATTTGCAAAAAGATTAAGTTTTGCGTTACGAAATCCTATTTTCAAAATAGTAGGTTTTTCTTGTAGAATTCATCCTTATGAAAATTTTTCACAAAATCCAGCAAAATACATTAACTCAAAAGAAAGTTTTTTATTTCACAAGTCAAATTTTCTTTACAATTTAAACTATGCTAAACAAGCTTATTTTAAACGTAAACAATTAGAAAATAAGGAGGAGCTAAACAAAAATTCACAAAAACAAGAAAAAAAAAGTTTAGTTATAGTTGAAGGTTTTATGGATAGTTTAGCTTTAAACAAGTTAGGTTTTAAGGCTAATGTTGCAAGTTGCGGTACTGCTTTTAATCAAACTCATTTAGCCACGCTTTTAAAAGCAGACATTGAAAATTTCGCTTTATGTTTTGATAAGGACGAAGCAGGCTTAAAGGCAAGTTTAAAAACTTGTGAATTGCTTTTTAAACATAGTTTTTATGAAAGTGAGATTTTAATTTTAAAGGATAATTTCAAAGATATAAGCGAATTTTTAGAAAATCACATAAAAAATCAAAACACACAAGAACCAGATAAAAATTCACAAGAAGAATTGAAATTAGAAAATATTTTCTACAAAATAAATTCTTTTGAATTTTATATAAGAGAAGTTTTAAAACAAAAATCAAGCGCTAGAGAAAAAGATAAATTCATAAAAGCCTTAATCAAAAGCATTAATTCACAAAAAAATTATTATTTAAAGGATTTTTGCTTTAAAATTTTAGAAAAAATAAGCGGTTTTGATTTTAAAGAACAAACTAGAATCACTTATGAAACTTTGCCTTTTTTTAATGCAGAAAAAACGCTTTTTAAAAGCATTTTAGTAGATGAAATAAACAAAGAAATAGCGTTCGAATTGTTACATAGTGACTTTTTTGAAAGTTATAAAGAAAGTTTTGAAAATTTCAAAGAAAAAGGCTTAATTGACAAAGAAGCAAACATTTTAATGCTTGATGATAGGGTGCAAATAGTTAAAAATGATGATTTTAATGAACTTTGTTATAATTTCAAAATAAACTTTTTAAAAGTAGAATTAGAAAAAGCAAAGTTAGCAAAAAATATTAATTTAATTCTTTCTTTGCAAAAACAAATTAAAGAAAGTTTAGAAAGTAAAGAAGTAAAAGATATTTTTTAACCCTTTTTTATAAAAATATTTTTATGCTAAAATATATTAAATAAAGGATAAATTATGAGTATGAAGCCAGCTATTAATGCAGGATCAAGCTTAGCCACAGGAGCAGGAGCAGCAGCAGCACAAGGTGCACAAATAATTTTACAAGCAGATGAGACAAGGGCTAAAAGATTAAATTCAATTTTTGATGGTATCTACCGTTACCAAGATCGAAGAGACGCGAATTTGAAATTTCAAAAAGAAATGGCTATAAAAGATAAAGATTTAGCCTTAAAACAAGGACAGTTAGAATATCAACAAACAGCGCTAAAACACGAAAAAGACAAACATGATAAATTGTGGACAGTAAGTGAACAAGAAGCAAAAAAAGGCATAGAACCTTTAGCAGTACAAGAAATTAAATCTAGAATTAATGCAGCTAAAAATTTAGGATTTTTACATGCAACTCAAGGACAAGGACAAAATATATTAAATTTATTTAATAAAAATGAATTTGATACAGCTTTAAAAATGAAAAATACTAATGATCAAGATAATTATTTTTTAAGACCTTAAAAATTAATGAAAGAATAAAATGAGCAAAACACACGATTTTTTAGATAAAGCACAAGACAGCTTAAAACAAGATAATAAGCCTTTAGGATTTAGTTTTGATTTTGATTTTAATGCGGCCGAACAAAAAGGAATTACAAAGGATGAAGTAATTTCTTTCTTAAAACAAAATGCTACTTTACCAAGTGAAATTCAAGCCTTAAATGATGAAGAGGCATACAATGCCTTAAAAACGCAAAAATTTCAAGCCACTCAAGATTATGAAACAAAATTTGATGAGTATTTTTCAAAAAACAGCCCTAACGCTAAATTACAAACTTTAAAAGAAAAAAACGAAAAAGTAGAAAACGAAAACGAAAAAAAATCAATACTTGATGAAATAGAAAGAATTCAAAAGCTAGATCAAACATTTTTACAAAAATCTTATAAAGATTATAACGAAGAAGATATTAATCTTTATAAAAGCTTTTTAGCTTATCAAACACAAACAAAAAATAATGATTTAACTTCACAACAAAAACAAGAGAAATTTAGCGAACTTTTTGATGAAAGTGAGTACGAAAAATTTTATAAAGACTTACAAGAAAATTCACTTAAAAGGGCTTTTTTTTCAATAAAAGAAAGTGTTGAAAGTGTAACAGGTTTAGGTTATAATACAAATTTTCAACAAAAGATGAATTTTGAATTAAACTCTAACATAAACAAGAAAATTCAAAGTGGTATAAAATATGAAGATCTAAGCAATACTGAAAAAACATTTTTAAAAAATGAAACTTTTAAAAAAGCGGCCGATGATCTAACTTCTTTACATAATATATTTGATCTAAGTGATAAAGCAAGGGCTTTTAAGTATTTTCATAAAAGCAGCGAAGAAAAGGCAAAGATAGCCTTTAATGAAAGAAAACAACTTAATGAAACTATGATGAGCAATAAAAGCTATGATGAGTTAAGCAAAGATGAGAAAAGGTTAGTAGATGATTTTAGGGGTAGGGTTGAAAGTGCATGGGATAACACATTAGGAAATAAAGAAGAGGCATTCGAAGAATTAAAACAAAAATACGAAGCTTCGCAAATTATAGCACCTCAGATTCAAAAGCAGATCGCTTTTTTGTCAAATATACATAAACATAAAAGTTTATCTAATCAATTGATTTTTAAAGATGAAGAGGCAAAAAAAGATTATGAGGGAGTAATAGCTGATCTTGTTGAAAAAATAGGTTTTGAAGGTGCTTTTATAGATGAAAACACAAACAAACTTTATTTTAGAAAAGATAATAAAGATTATCTTGTCAATGAAGGCTTTTTTGATAATTTTTTAAACACTTTACAAGCAAATGCAGGATCAATTACTGGAGGCTTTTACGGTGCTACAAAAGGTTTTAAAGAAGGAAAAGGTATAAAAGGAAAATTAATTAAAAGTTCTTTAGGCGCGGCGGCTGGGTCATTTTTAGGAGGTGTGTCGGATGTATTAATTGCTAATCACCTTTTAGACAGAGAAAACAGCCTTAAAGAAATAATTTCACATTCAACAGAGGAGGGTTTATTAAGCCTTGCTGGAGATGCTTTGATTTTAGGTGCAAAGCCCCTAATTAATACACTTAAAACACCTTTAAAAAAAATCGGTGATTTAACAGATTATAGTCCTATTTTAGGCACTTTTAAAAACTTACCCGATCAAAACTTCAAAGCGGCCGAAGAAATCATTAATAAAGGCTACACTGAAACACAAAAACAAGAAATTTTTAATACTTACGCTGAATTTGGGGGTAAAATAGGCATAAATGAAACTAAAATTTTACAAGAACAAGCGGATTCACTTGCTAAAAAATACGGATCGGAGCATTTTTTAGCTAAAGGTGCAAAGGCTACAAGTGATTTTTTAAATTTAAGCACTTTGAAAGAAAAACAAAACAATTTAATTTCTTTAATAAGAGCTGATGAAAGCGGCACAAGTTTAGCCTTTATACTTGAAAGCGCGAAAAACAGCCCAGAAGTGGCAAAAAATCTTAAAAATGTTCTCAATGTAACTACAAGCAAACTAAAATCAAGCCTTGATAATCTTAATTTAAACAAAAGCGACATTAAAGAAGTTTTTAATAAACTTGAAAAAGGTACGAAACAAAGTTATGATGAAGCAATAAATGGAGTTTTGACAAAGATTTATGATAATACTTACAAAACAAAAATTAACCCTAATAATTTTCAAGCTTTAGTTTCAAAACTCAAAGAAGAAAACGCGCTTTTAAGTGAATCAGACAAATTAATCAATAAAAACATTTTAAATGCACTTTTTAAATCTGAGGGTGTAACTTTCTCTCAACTTAATAACTTAAATAAAAACTTAAATGTTTATATTAAGCAAATTAGCGATCCGAATTTACAAGATTATTTAAAAAGCACTTTGCAAAATGAGATTAAAACAGCTATTAAAACAGGCATTAATGATATTTTTTCACAAAACAAAAGCGCTTATGTTAAGGCAAAAGCTCTTTATGAAAACGCAATGAATGATTATAAAGATATGAAAGAGCTTTTAAAAGAAGTTGACAAATTAAAAGTAAGAGACAAGGCAATTACTGAGGAAAAAATCGTTGACAATTTACTTAAATTCGCAAAAGGTCAGGGCGATGGGGATCTTTCAAATATAGTAAGGCTTAAAAAGAATTTAAATGAAGAAGATAAGGCTATTTTAGAAATGAATTTATTGAATAGAGTTTTTGAAAAATCCTTAATTGAAAATAAAACTTTAAATTTAAGTGTCTTTGATAGTAAAGCCTTTTTAAATGAACTTTCAAAAGTAAGCGGATCTTTTGAGAGCAAAGAAGCAAAAGAGTTTTTAGAATTAACACAAGGCTTTAACAAGCTTTTTAACCAAGATGCCGAGATAGCAAAAGCCTTTAAGCAGTCTTTAACACAAAAAGAGGGAGCAAGCATAGCTACAAGCTTACAAGGTAAAGCTCAGATGGCCATCGTAAAGGCTTTATGGGAAAATGTCATTCGCTTGATGGGTAAAGTGCCTTTTGCCACTGCGTGGAATGAAAAAGTGCAAGGCGCGGCTTTAAGATATCACATAAGCCACGCTTTAAAACGAGCCATAAGTGTAGATGATTTTAGAAACACCCTACAAAACAGCCTTAAACAAGGTAAATTCAACAACAAAACAAAAGAAATTATAAAAGAATTTAACACTGAATTTGACAACATAATACAAAAAAACGAGCTTTTTAACAAGCTTGATGATAACGCACAGCTTTTAAACAAAGCTGAAGCCTTAGAGCTTTTAAAAAACCAAAACGCCGCGCCTTTACCAAAAGAAATCAATACAAACGAGTTTTTACAAAGTCTTGAAAATGTGAAAAATAAAGAAAATTTTATTAATCATTTAGCCACAAGAGAAGATGCAAATCAAAGATTAGCTTATTTAAACCTTGTAGAACCTACTTTAAAAGAACCTGATATACAAATAAAAACGATAGAAAACGGTATTTTAAAAGAAAAAAATATCAAAAAATTTAATGATGGCAAAGATTTTTTTTACCTTTTAGCCACAAAAGAGAACGGAAACATACTTTTAACAGGCTTTAAAACAAATAAAGAAAATACTATTTTGAAAGAGTTAGAAAGCGCCGACATTATCCAAACTTTCATTCGGCAGGGTAGCAAACAAGAAAATTCAAGGCTTGGGCTACCTAATGAGTGAATTTTACCACAAACAAACTTAAACTAAAATAAAAGCCTTTTAGATTTAGCGCGAGAAGAAACCCAAAGGATAAAACAAGCACAAATTGACAAAGAACTTGCCCAAAAAGAAGCAGAATTAGTGCGTTTAAATGAACTTTCAAAAGTAAGCGGATCTTTTGAAAGTAAAGAAGCGAAAGAGTTTTTAGAATTAACACAAGGCTTTAACAAGCTTTTTAACCAAGA
>NZ_QHLI01000069.1 GCF_006864425.1 Campylobacter troglodytis
TAGTTTTTTAGTTTAAATTGGGCTTGAATTCAAGCAAGATTATTTTTAAATTGTGTTTGAATTCAAGCAAATTTTGCTTTAAATTCAAGCTAAGCTTATCTTTGAATTTAGCTTGAATTCAAGCAAGATTATTTTTAAATTTTGTTTAAATTCAAAGCCTTGTTTAAATTTAAATTGAGCTTGTTTTTAAAATTAGCTTGCATTCAAGCAAACTTTGCTTTAATTCAAGCTAAGTTTATCTTTGAATTTGATTTAAATTCAAAGGGCTTTAAAAGTGCTTTGAATTTAAACAAGCCTTTGTCTTAAATTCAAAAGCCAACTAAACTTGCTGTGAATTTAAAATTTAAAATTGGCTTAAATTCAAAGGCTTGTTTAAATTTAAGTTAAGCTTGTTTTAAATTTGACTTGTCATTTTGAGCTTTTGTAAAAAGCGAAAAGCTCTATACTTGTCATTTTGACCGTAGCGAAAAATCTCTTTTAAATTACTAGATACTTCGCTTGTGCTTTGTTGGTTTAAATTCAAATGCTCGTTTAGCCTTGCTTTGAATTTAATTGAAATTCAAAACCTTGCTACTTAAAAGCTAAAATTATAACACAAAATCTTTTTTTTTTTTTTTTTTTGAAAAAGTGAGGAAAAGTGGGAAAAAGGTTGGAAAAAATTTGAGCTAAGCTTGAAAAAGTTGAATTTAAGATTTAGATTGAAGGCTTGAAGTTAAGGGATTGAAGTCTTTTTATTTTAAACTCTACAAAGCACCTTAAAACCAAATACAACTGAAAAGCAAGTTCTTTAAATCTTTTAAATTAAACTCTTTCTTTGAGGATTTTTGCTAAGTTAAGCTGAATTTAAAAGGTTTAAATCTCACTAAAATTCAAAGCAAGGTTAAGCACTAAGGCCACACAAAGCAAAAAAGCTAGCTTATGGCTTTAAGATTTTTTTAAGCATTAGCTTTCCTATCTCAACGCCCGGTTGGTCGTAGGTATTGATACCAAGCATTATCCCACAAGCTGAGGTAAAAAGCTCGTAATGATACATCAAATACCCTGCGTGCCAAGCATCAAGCCTGTCAAGTTCTATCAAATCCACGCTTAAATTCTCAGCCCTTAAAGCCTGCAAGGTCGCATCGCACTGCGCGTTTAAAAGGCTGTGTAAGCTCACCCCATTTGCAAAATCGCATTCTTCTAAAAAGGGCAGATTTAAATTTGGCACCTCCAAAGAGTTTTTTGTCAAATTTTCAACATTTAACACCTTTAAAAAGGTAATTGTCTTGTCTTTTGGTCCCTCCATTATGAGCTGTAAGAAGCTGTGCTGGTCCCTTGCACCGATGAGTGCGATAGGCGTAAGCCCTACTCGTTTGTAGCCTTGCTTTTTGCCAAGGCTTTCAGCGATGAGTTGCACAAACCATTCATTAAAGCCCTTAAAGGCGTCTGCGTAGCTAAAAAGCACATTTGTGTGTGCGTTTTTGTGGGTGCAGTAATGATAAGCCTTTTGTAAAATTTCATCCTTTTTGTGTGTAAAAAAGTCATCAAAACAAGCCCTAGCACCCTCTAAAAGTGCCTTTGCGTTATAGCCACAAATGACAAGTGGCACTACGCCTATGGCTGAAAGCACGCTAAAACGTCCTCCCACATTTTGCGGTATGAAAAAGCTATGAATTTTAAGCTTAATGCCTAGCTGATGAAGCTTTGAGCCCTCATCTGTGATAAAAATCACATAGTTTTTTAGCTCATTTTCTTTTAGCTTAAAATGTGAAATTATTAGCTTAAATAGCGACACCACCTCGATAGTAGTTCCTGTCTTGCTTGAAATGATAAAAAGTGTGTCCTTTAAACTAAGCTTACTCATAGTCTGCGTAAAGGTGTGTGCTGAGGTGTTATCGATGATGAAAAGCTCTCTATCGCCACTTTTTTCATCACATAAAAAGTCTTTTAAAGCCTTTACACCGCAGCTTGATCCGCCCATTCCTATGAGTAGCACATTTTTTATGTGGCTTTTATCCTTGATGAAATCCTCGCTTTGTTTGATTAAATCAAGTGAGCTGTCCATAAGATGATAATAACCCACCTCCCCACTCATCCGCTCATCATTCATCCGGTTAGCATAAGCTGAGATAATGCCTAGCTCTTCTTTTTCAAAAAATAAACTGTGTTTTAGCATAAACTTTTCTTGTAAAAATAATTTGTCGCTTCCACAAAGCCATCCACAGAGCCGCAGTCAAAGCGTTTGCCCTTGAATTTATAGGCTAAGACCATTCCGTTTGTAGCTTGTGCTAAAAGTGCGTCAGTTAGCTGCACCTCGCCGTTTTTGCCCGCCTTTGTGTTTTGCAAAATGCCAAAAATATCAGGCGTTAAAATGTAGCGACCTATGATGGCAAGATTGCTTGGTGCTTCTTTTATGCTAGGCTTTTCTATCATTGAACTTACCATTATAAGCTCATCCTCAACAGCATTACCCGCGATAACGCCGTAGTTTGAAACCTGTTCTTTTGGCACTTCCATTACCGCAACTATGGTGCAGCGGTATTTCTCATAAATCTTTACCATTTGAGACATAACGCCTATGCCCTCCTCATTTACACACAAATCATCGGCGAGTATCACCCCAAAAGCTTCATCTTGCACAAGTGCCTTGCTTTTAAGCACAGCATCTCCAAGCCCTCGCATTTCATTTTGGCGTGTAAAGGTAAAGGTGCAGCGGTTTATAAGCGTGCGAATTTCAGAAAGCAAATACTCTTTTTTAGAACCTGCTATTTGGTGTTCTAGCTCGTAGCTTATGTCAAAATAATCCTCCAAAGCCCTTTTTCCCCGCCCTGTTACAAAGCCCATAGTATCCATACCTGCTTCTAATGCCTCATCAACCCCATAATGAATCAAGGGCTTTGTGAGTATGGGTAGCATTTCTTTGGGAAGCGTCTTTGTGGCTGGCAAAAAGCGAGTGCCATAGCCCGCAGCTGGGAAAATACAAGTTTGAAGCATAGTTTGTCCTTTTTGGCTTGAATTTAAAGCCTTTAAATGTCCTTAGATTTAAAGATATGAGGCTTGAAATTTGCAAATTATAGCAAAAAATTTTAATCATATACAGAACACAGGTTACAGAAGATGGATTGTGAAAATTCAAAGAGCTTGTGAATTTTTTGAACAAAATATTATAAGGCTTTGTATCTTGAGTGGATTTTTGTTTCGTATTCTTGCAACTGCGTAGTAGAAAGGTTTGCGTGAGTTTTAGGGTGCGAATAGTTTAATGTAGCTTGAAGTAAAAAAACGGTAGCGGCTTTTGCCTTGCTTAGCGTTTGTAAAAGAGTTATAAACAAACTCCCATGTTTAGCTGATTACAAAGAATAAGCAAAACAAAAATCCTACAAAAAAGCTAAAATTCAAATAAAGCGTGAATTTTTTTGAACGAAATATGGCAAGGTTTTGTATCTTGAGTGGATTTTTGGCTTGCTAGCAAAATGAAACAAGGCTAGGTAATGAAACCTGCCGCAGTTTCATTTTTGTGAAACCTTCTCACCAACGAGTTGCAAGCTCTAAGCAAAACAAAAAAGCCACCAAAAGATAGTGCCTTAAACTAGCAAGCTTAGCAAGAATTTGTCGCTGCAAGGCAAGATACAAGCTGCTACAAAGTCGTTAAAATCACTCCCACTCAATGGTAGCTGGTGGCTTTGAGCTTATGTCATACACCACGCGGTTGATGCCCGCAACCTCGTTGATAATCCTACGGCTCACATTTTCAAGCAGCTCGTAAGGCAAATGAGAAAAACTTGCAGTCATTCCATCGCTTGCATCTACTACGCGAACGCAAATGGCATTTTCATAGGTGCGATTATCGCCCATAACGCCAACACTTTTGACATTTAAAAGCACGCAAAAGGCTTGCCAGCTTTTATCATACCAGCCCGAGCTTTTAAGCTCTTCTTGCAAGATGACATCAGCACTTCGCAGTAGCTTTAAGCTAGGCTCATTCACCTCGCCCATTATGCGTATGGCAAGGCCTGGTCCTGGAAAAGGGTGGCGAAAAACAAGCTCTTTACTAAGTCCAAGCTCAAGCCCCAAAGCCCTCACCTCGTCCTTGAAAATCTCTTTTAAGGGCTCAATTAGCTCTAAGTTCATCTTTTTAGGAAGTCCGCCGACATTGTGGTGCGATTTTATGGTCTTGCTAGCCCCAACGACAGAGCTTTCAATGATGTCTGTATAAAGTGTGCCTTGGGCTAGATATTTTACACCCTTGTGCTTTTTGGCTTCCTTTTCAAAGACCTCTATGAAGGTTTTGCCTATGATTTTTCGTTTTTTTTCAGGATCAACTACCCCTTTTAGCCTTTTCAAAAAGGTTTTGCTCGCGTCAATGCTGATTAAATCAATATCTAGCTTGTGTTTAAAGGCAGTTTCTACTTGCTTTCTTTCATCTTGTCTTAAAAGCCCATTATCAACAAAGACGGCTACAAGCCTCTCGCTGATAGCATTTGCCAAAAGTGCAGCTACTACGCTACTATCTACGCCCCCACTTACCGCACATAGCACCTTGTCCTTGCCAACTTGCTCCCTAATAGCTATGCTTTGAGACTTTGCAAAGCTTCCCATATTCCAAGTGCTCTCACACCCGCAGATAAATTTGGCGAAATTTTTAAGTATATTTGAGCCAAACTCGCTGTGTTGCACCTCGGGGTGAAACTGCAAGGCATAAATGCCCTTTTTTGCATTTGCAAAGGCACAAAGGGGCGAATTTTCGCTATTTGCCAACACTTCAAAGCCACTTGGCAAACTCTCAACCCTATCTCCGTGGCTCATCCACACGGTTTGCCTCTTTGGTAGGTCTTTAAAAAGGGGGTTTTGGCTTTGAATTTCAATGCTAGCCCTGCCATACTCTCTTTCTTTGGCTCGCACAACCTCAGCCTTAAAATGATGAGCCATTAACTGCATACCATAACAAATGCCAAGCACCGGTAAGCCAAGCTCAAACACCCCCTCATCGCAAAAATAGGCGTTTTTTTCATACACACTAGCAGGTCCTCCGCTTAAAATGATGCCCTTTGGGGATTTTGCCTGAATTGTTGCTAGTGCTACATTAAAGGGCAAGATTTCAGCGAAAACGCCTTCCTCTCTTAAACGGCGCGCGATGAGCTGGGTGTATTGAGAGCCAAAGTCTAGGATTAGGATACTGTCTTTTTTCATTTTGTGCCTTTGTGAGTGGCTGAATTTGCGAAGTTTGCGTGGAATTTGCCCTAAATCTTGTCAAATTCTAGCCACGGTTTAAATGCGTGAATTCTACGGTAATTTTTTAAACGCAAGGAAGTTGAGGATTTGAATTTTTGTTTTTGAAATTTGTAAAAATTCAAAGAATGTGGCTGAATTTGTCTTAAAATTGCAAGATAAACTTACAAAGCCTAAAAAGAAAGCGTGGCTAAATTTGCCCTAAAATTTGCAAAATGAAATTGCAAGGCTTAAAAAGAAAATCTAGCTGAATTTGCCTGAATTTTGCGAAAATTCAACAAAACCTGCCTTAACTTTGCAAACATTCAACAAAAATGCAGCTTGAATTCAACTTAAATTCAGCTTCAACTCAGCTTGAATTTAAATTCAAGCCTCCACGCAAAAACAATTATTTAACAAAAAATTCAACTTGAATTCAAAAAATTCAGCCTCATACCAAAAAGCCCCACAAAAAGCTACCATCTATTAAGCTTTTTGTAAGGTATGACCTCTATCACAGAGCCGTTATTATCAAGCACTGCATAGCTAGGATCGCCTTTGTTTCCACAGCCAAGAAGCATTAAACAAAAAAGTGCTATAATGACAGTATGAAAAAGAGTATGAAAAAGCTTAAAACAACGACAGCCATCATTGCCGAACTTATGAAACAGCATAGTTATGCCCCCCTTAAAAAGCTACTTTTTGCTAGAGATTTTTTGCTTTTGATGAATCCTGCTCATCAAGCCCTAATCTCAAAGGTCTTTATCAAAAAAGATATTTTAATGATACTTGTTAAACACCCAGCTGCTTACCAAGAATTAAAACACGATGATACCAAAAAACACATTAAATATCTAATCAAAATCTACGCAAGGCAAAATCCTTTGAGCGAATTTGACAAGATAAAAGAGCTTAAAATCTTTACAGATAGGCACTTTGTCCCACCCATACAAAAAATAGAAAAAAAGCAAAAAACCAGCTTTTTAGAGCTTTCAAAGGGGGAGTTTAAAAATTCTTTTAAAGACGAGAGCTTATTTAATAAATTTGAAGAAATCCGCCAAGCAATAAAAAATGAAAAAAGCTAAAAATTCAACCCTTGTGGCAAATTCGAGCGAAAAAAAACAAGCCTTAAATTCAACAAGCAAGGCAAAAAATTCAGCTCCAAAAACAAATTTAAGTGAAAACAACTCAGCCTTAAATTCAGCATTCAAAGCAAATTCAAGCGAAAAAAATTCGCCTTCAAATTTAAATTCAGCCTCAATAGCGAAAAATTCAAAAAATTCAGCCCCTCAAACGCAAAATTTGCTTGGAGCCGTGAATTTTCCATCAAATTTGCTTAATGAGCTTAAAAATTTGCCAGAAAAACCCGGTGTTTATCAGTATTTTAATGCCTCGCACCGCCTTTTATATGTGGGTAAGGCAAAGAATTTGCGCCACAGGGTGCGAAGTTACTTTGTTTTTTCGCCAAAACTTGCCCCAAATCCTAGAAATTCCTTACGCATAGCCAAGATGCTAGCTGAGTGCTCGCATTTAGAATTTATCACAACCCACTCAGAAGCCGATGCTCTCATACTTGAAAACTCCTTCATCAAGCAGTTACACCCAAAATACAACATTTTACTAAGAGATGACAAGACCTATCCATACATTTATGTGAATTTAAGCGAGGATTATCCGCGTTTTGAAATTACGAGAAAAATCATCAAGGGGGCTAAAATTCGCTATTTTGGACCCTTTTTCAAGGGGGCAAAAGAGCTTTTAAATGCCCTTTATCTAAGCTTTAAATTGAAGCAAAAAAAATCTTGCAAAAAGGCTTGTATCTTTCATCAAATAGCTCGTTGTGAGGCTGTGTGCGAAAATAAAATTACCCCCACCCAGTATGCAAAGATAGTAACAAACGCCACAAATGCCTTGCTAAATCCAGCTCTTTTGCTTAAAAATTTAGAAAGCAAAATGAAACTTTACGCGGCAAATGAAAACTACGAAGAAGCTGCTAAGATGCGTGATATGCTAGCTACGATTAGGGATTTACAGGTGAAAATTCACATAGATTTAGCCAAATTAGAGGATTTTACAGTCTTTGCCTTTGCGAATGAGGGGGGGCTACTTGCCCTAGTGCGTTTTGTCATACAAAATGGCAAGATCATAAGCTCAAATCACAAAGTTTTCACCCTCAAAGATGAATTTGATAAGAACGAGGGCTATAAACAGGTGATTTTAGAGGCTTTTGGAGTGGATGAGTTGGCACTTTTTACTCAAATTTATGTGATGGAGGACTTTGAGGATAGGATTTTGGTGCAAGAGCTGCTTAATAAAAGATTTAATAAAAAATTTAGCATAAAGGTAGCCAAGATAGGCGAAAAGAGGCGAATTTGCGAGCTAGCCCACACGAATGCCTTGCAACACATTAAAAATGCCAAAAATGATAATTTCGAGCTTTTAAAAGAGCTTCAAACATATTTTGAGCTTGAAAATCTGCCGCAAAGCATTGAAATCTTTGATAATTCTCACTTACAAGGGGTAGCAACCGTTGGTGCTATGGTAGCTTTCAAAGAGAACGAGTTTTACAAAGCCTCTTACAGACGCTATCATTTGCACTTTGGAAATGAATTTGAGCAAATGAAAGAGCTTTTAACTAGAAGGGCAAAGGACTTTGACAAGCTAGCAGCCCCTGATTTATGGCTCATTGATGGGGGGGCTACCTTGTTAAAGCTAGCAAAAGAGGTGATTGAAAGCAGCGGGGCAAATGTAGATGTCCTTGCCATAGCCAAGGAAAAGATAAATGCCAAGGCTCACCGTGCTAAAGGCGGTGCAAGGGACATCTTGCATTCTATTAAGGGCAGCTTTACCCTTGCTACAAGCGATAAAAAGCTTTTGTTTTTGCAAAAACTCAGGGACGAGGCTCACCGCTTTGCTCTTAGTTTTCACAAAAACACAAAGAAAAAAGCTGATTTGCAAAGCTCAAAACTAAAAAATTTAGGGCTAACAGAGGGGCAAATAGCCAAGCTTTTGAGCTATTTTGGTAGCTTTGAGGGCATTTACAAGGCTGGTTTTGATGAGCTTAAAAATGCCACAAATTCAAGTGTGGCAGATAAACTTAAAGGACTTTGATTTTTATAGGCTACAAGGAAGTATTGATTTTAGATAAAATGTCATATTTGTCACTCCCAGCGTGTGCCAAGAATCCACGAATTTATGGAGAAATGCCTTAAATTGAGGGCTTCTTCGCCCATAGGCTTAAAATGGCAAATCAATAACTTTCTTAAAAAAGAGCCTTTTTTATAATAAGCCACATTAAAATTTACACTAAGAACTTTGATAAAAATTCAAATGAAAAAAGCTTAGAATGGTTTTTTGCTAGGGTTTTAACAAGGAATAATAAGATTATTTTAAAAAGAACAAGGGCTTATGTCAAGCATTAAAAATTTGCTTAAAATATTAACTAAAAATAAATTTAACATTAACAAATTTATGCATTAACCTAAACAAGGTTCATCATTAATCTTAGCTGCTATGGATTTTAAAATTCACAAAAACACTAAAAATTTAGGCTTTTAAAAGCTAAAATTCACAAAAATACTCAAAATTCAAGTGAAAATTATACACAACTTGAATTTGTCGTCAAATTAAATTATTCGTAATGTTAAAATTCACAAAATTCATTCACAGCACAAAGAAAATGTGGACGAAAGCGTGAATTTTTTAATAAAGCTACAAAAAATTCACGGAATTTTGTCATTGCGAGCCTGCGGGCGAAGAATCCAAGAATAGAAAAACGCCTAAATTTATGAAATCGGTATGACTAAGTGAGGCTAAAATTCACGCCTTTAAACGCTAAAAATTCACAAAAACCAAATAAACAAGGAAAAACAATGTGTCATTTTAGCGACAACTAGTTTATAGCCTTGCTTAAACAAGATCTGCCCTTTTTGGATAATACTAGCTTTGGGCTTGACATTTCAGGCTTTGCGAGCGTGAATTTTTACCCCAAAAATGATGAAATTGTGCTTTGTGGGCTTGATGAGTGTGTGAGACTTGCTAAAATTTTAGGGCTTGAAAGTGAAATTTTTGCAAAAGATAGAGAGAAAATTGAGCCAAAAAGCGTGTTTTTAAGACTAAATGGCAAGGCAACAAACCTTTTAAAAGTGGTAAAAACTATGCAAAAACTGCTTGAAAATGCTAGTTCTTTGGCGACTTACACATGAGCTATGCTTGAAAATGCAAGGTTGCAAAATGAAAACATAGCCTTACTTGGCACTCGCAAAACTATGCCTTATGCGAAAAAACTCTTGCTAAAAGCCCTAATTTGTGGGGGTGGCTTATAGATATGGGTTAAACGGTAGCATTTTGGTGTTTAAAGAGCATAGAATGCTTTGCAAGGACTTTGAAAAGGAGCTTGCAAGGCTTAAAAAAGCCTACAAAGAGCATAAAATCATAATTGAGGTAGAAAATGCCGATGAAGCACACTATTTTGCCGCACTTGGAGCGGACATTTTGCAATGCGAACGCTTTTTTTGTAAGGCTTTGAGCAAACTTGTAAAAGAGATAAAAGCCAATTTTCCGCACATTTTACTCTCAGCCACAGAGGGTGTGAATAAATAAAACATGGCTAATTTCGCAAAAAACAGAAGTTGTTATGCTTGTCTTAACGGCTATGTATAGGGCAAGGATTTGAGATATAAAGGTTGAATTTGTGAAAGATTAGGGATTTGGCGTGAATTTAGGGCTTAATGAAAACAAAGTTATAAACTTAGGCTATGAATTTTCTAACTTTTGCTAAAACACTAAATCAAAATTTAAGGTAGGTAAATGGACTATGGCATTTTACGAGAAGTTAGAAAGCCTTTGTTTGGGCGTGAAAATCAAGGATTTTCATCAATGCTACAAAAAGCGGTTTTAACAATCTTTTAGGCATTAAAAGCGAGTATTTTGACGAGGTAAAAAAGAGATTTGAAGCGAAAATCCAAGAGCTTTTTGACGAAACTACAAAGCAAGGCATAAGCTCTTATAAAAACGAGCTTTCAACTATAATGCAAAGTGCAAATGCCGAGAAAAACACACCCTTAAATTCAACGCAAAGCACCGACAAAGACACATTTTCAAGCCTTGCCAAAAACATAAATGCCGAGAAAAACGAGCTTTACAACAAGCTCTACACCTTTTTGACAGCAAACGACACAGGCATGCCCTTTTTTACCGATACGCCTATGTATAAAAATATCTACGCCAAGATTTATAGCAACTCAAAAGATGCCGCCCTTTTTTACAAAACCCAAAATCTCTACTATGTAAAAAGCGACACGGTTTATCAAAGCCTTGTTTTGCAAGGCAGTGACGAGAAATTTAGCATATTTTTTGACGCAAGTGAATATAAGCAAAATGCGGATAATGTCAAAAACAAGGTGATTTTTAAGCTTGAAAGCGTAGGAAATTTGCAAAATGGCGAAAATTCTTCTCATATTGAGCGTAGCGACCCAGCGGGTTGCGAGGCGGTAGCCGAAGCAAAAATATCTCAAAAAAAGGGTAGAGATTCTTCGCTTGTCTAGCGACAAGCTCAGAATGACAACGCAAGGAAAAATTCACAAAATTCTACCCACCCCACCCAATGGGTTGCAAGCCAAGCGTTGCAAAACCCCCTCCGCACGGCAGGGGCTTTAAAAGGCGAGTCCTCCGCAAGGGATGGGGCTTTATCGCTTAGCCAAAGCCCACAAATTCAAATCATCATAAAAGTAAGCAAGCAAAAAGATTTATTTCCAAATTTATCTAGTGTTTTTAAGCTAAATTCAAATGAATTTAGCGATGAGTTTATAAAGGCATTGACACAAAGTGGTGTGCTTGAGCCCAAAGAAAACGACATAAACACCCTAAAAAAGCTCTTTGCAAGCTATAAAAGGCAAAATGAAACCTACTTTTCATACACAAAAATGCGGGCGAGTTTTTAGACAAAATCGGCGTGAGTTATAATGAAAACGAAAGCCGAGACAGGTGCTATATCAAAAGTGCAGATTTAATTGCACTTGAAAAGCGTTTAAATGAGCAAGAGTTTGACGAACACGAGCTTTACAACATAAGGGCTTTAATTGATATAGCTAAAAATTCAAGTTACGCAAAGAGAAAAGACGGGTGCGTAATGGTTGAATGGTATTGAAAGGGGGCGAAAATGGAAATCGAAAAGACGAACAAGCACCTAAACATAACGGCTAGAATTCGTTATGGCGACATTAGCGAGGTAAAAAGTTTTATGGCGATTAAAACTTTTAAAAGCTTTATTGAAAAGTGCGGAGGAGAAAATCCTGAAATAAATTTAAGAATGCGGGACTTGTCGCAAACAAATTTAAGCGACAAAGCAAAATTTTATGTCTGTAATGTTGCATTTTTGGACGATGAGAGCAAAAAACTTGCCTTAAAATACCTTGAAGCAAAGGGGATAAAATGAAAGAGTTAATCGAAATATCTTGCTATGACAAGCAAAACGCCTACAAAGGCGGTATAGAAGTTGTAGGCAGGAAAAAGACTGAGGATTTAATAGATGAGATTTTAAGTGTAGCCGATGAAAATGTGCTTTACTGCACCATCGAAGTTAAGGGGGTTTTAAATGAAAGCCTTTAACAACATAGCCTTTAATAAAATAGATGAGGCGAACACACTTGGAAAATCAGCCCTTAACAAAGCCTTTTTAAAGCACTTTGTAGAGGCTAGAATTCTAGGATACAATGCAAACAAAAAGTTAGTATTTTTCTTTGAAAAGCCTGAAAATGTGAAGTGTTTTACAGAGCGTAAAGAGCAAATCAAAGAAAAATTAAGGGGCGAATACAAAAAGAACTTCGCACTTTACAAAGAGCAGAATTTCATTTTCTACGACATCGAGGCGAAAACAGCTGATGAAAGACTGCACCGCACAAAAGAAGAAGAGCAGATTTTAGAAAGGGGAAATAGCCAAAGCTATTTTAGACAAACACAAAGCCTTTAAAGTAGCCTAAACGCAAAGTTTAGGTTATATAATCTCACTCTTAAATTATCTTAAAGGATTAACAATGCTATACACAAGGAATGGTGTAATATATCTATGCCTAAAAAATGCCGATAAAAGACTTCGTTTTAGCACAGGGCTAAAAGATAGCCCACAAGCAAGGGATTTTATAGAGCAAAATTCAAGGCTTTTTGTAGAAAACAAGCCCAAAGCCTTACAAGAATTTTACGCTTTGAAAAATGCGAATTTTACCCTAGATTTTAAAGAC
>NZ_QHLI01000070.1 GCF_006864425.1 Campylobacter troglodytis
GAAACTGAATTTAGATATAATGCTAAAATACAACAACAAGATTTGTATAAAATTTTACTCAAAATGATAAGAGAAAATCCGCTTAAGTTAAATTGAGCCAAATTTTTTACTTCGTGCTACTCGTCTTGCAACTTTTGGGGAATTGATTTAGAGGCGAAAAAAATAGCTAAATTTTGTCAAATTTCACAACAAAGTTTGTGCAAAATTTTCAAAGATCTTCGCATTTTAATAGCCAAAGAATGCGAGAAACATTATAAAATGAGCGGTGAGATTGAAGAGGGTGAGAGTTATTTTTTACTTCGCCTTACGGCTCGTAACTGCTAGCAGAAGGGGCAAAAAGGGTGCGTGGTAAGCGTGGACATGGGGCTGGCAAGAAAACGTCCGTGTTTTTACTTCGTTAAGCCTCTTGTTCATTTGCAAGAAGGGATGTTTAAGCGAAATCGCACGAGTTTATACACAGGTCGTCAAACATTGTTCTGCAAAAGAATTGCTGACGATTATAAAGGACTTTTCAGAGCTTAACGAATGCTAGATTTACAGCGACAGCCTCAAAGCTTATGATGGCTTGGTGGATTTTTACTTCGTTTTATCTTGCAATTTTGAGGAGCAAAGTTATAGAGTAAAACACTCTAAATTTGAGTTTGCAAAGAGACACAAGCACATAAACGGAGTAGAGAATTTCTGAGGACATCCAAAGGCTAGCTTAGGGGGTTTTGCGACAAGAGAATTTTTCACGCATTTGAAAGAGAGTGAATTTAGATCTAATATCAAAGTTAAGAATGAAAATTTGTATAAAATTTTGTTAAAATGGCTTGGGAAAAATCCTAGCTCATTTTAGCTAAAAGTATCAATCGCCAAATTTTATCCTTCACTTAAAAGAAATTAAGACAAAAAAATTTAAGGCAATACTCTCATCAAAATTTGCTGAAATTGATAAGCCAAAATCCGCTTCAGTTATCTTAAAGCAATTTTAAAACAAAATTCTTAAATTTATTAAAATTACTAAGATAAAATCCTATTAGAGCATCTCGAGCCTATGACAATTAAGGTACTTTTGAGTAAGTTTTATTTGACCGTTTTACATATTACGGATTATGGAACACGGACTTTGTTTAAAAGAAAATCCGTCCTCCGTCCTCCGTTTTCTGTATTCTGTATTCTGTATTCTGTATTCTGTTACCCACCCCTAAAACCGCAAGGAGATGGGGATTTGTAGTGTGAATTTCCACTTGCAAGGGAGGGGGATTTTTGTGCCACTTTTAAAAAGTGTGAATTCTTACAAGAAAGATCTAAAACCCACACCAAAATTCAAGCTTTATAACTCCTTAAAACTCTCAAAGGCTGCATTGATTACTTTGTCTATTAGCTTATCATCCATCTTAGCACAGATAAAGCCTGATTCAAACTGCGAACACGCCAAATACACTCCACGAGCCAACATAGCCTTATGAAATTTCGCAAAGGCTTTTGTGTCGCTTTTAATGGCATCTTGATAGTTTAAGACCTCTTTTTCATTAAAGAAAAAGCCAAACATAGAGCCTACCGAGCATACTTGCAGTGGCACATTTGCAGTGGCTGCGGCTTCTTTTAAGCCTGAGCTTAGTCTAAATGCCATTTTTCCAAGCTTTAAATATAAATTTTTATCTTTTTTTGCCTTTTTGATACTTGCTATGCCAGCTGCCATTGCAAGAGGGTTTCCGCTTAGAGTTCCTGCTTGATACACGCCTCCAAGTGGGCTTAAAAGATCCATTATCTCAGCCCTTGCTCCAAAGGCAGCCGCTGGCAAGCCCCCACCGATAACCTTGCCAAAGGTAACGATGTCTGCCTTTATGCCATTTATGCCAAAGCTTCCTTGTAAGCTTGCTCTAAATCCACTCATCACCTCATCAAAGATAAGCACCGCGTTATTTTCCTTGCAAATTTTTGCTAGTTGAGCTAAAAATTCAGCCTTTGCTGGCACTAGCCCCATATTACCAGCAACTGGTTCTATGATGACGCAGGCTATGTCATTGTGTGCATTGAAAAGCTCTTTAACGCTTGTGATGTCGTTATATTTTGCAACTAGGGTATTTTGAGCTGTGGATTGCAAAACACCCAAAGAGCTTGGAGTGTTAAAGGTAGCCGCACCACTTCCAGCACTTACAAGCAAAGAATCGCTGTGTCCGTGGTAGCAGCCTTCAAATTTGATGATTTTCTCGCGTTTTGTAAAGCCTCTTGCAAGTCTAATGGCACTCATAGTAGCCTCTGTGCCGCTACTTACAAAGCGAAGCTTGTCTAAGTGAGGAAACTCAGCCAAAACAAGCCTTGCAAGCTCGGTTTCAAGCAGGGTCGGTGCTCCAAAGGAAGCACCCTTTTTAAGAGCCTTTTTTGTGGCTCTTGCGATCTCCTTGTCGCAATGCCCAAAAAGCAAGGGACCCCAGCTTTGAACGAAGTCTATGTAGGATCTGCCTTCTATGTCTTTAATAAAAGCTCCCTTGCCACTATTTATGAAAAGGGGATCTTGTCCTACTGCCTTAAAGGCACGAACAGGAGAATTCACACCCCCTGCTATGAATTTACAAGCCTCTTCAAAGGCTTTTTTGTTATTTGTCATTTCTTTTCCTCTCTTAGTGTTTCTAAGTAAGTATAAAGCACCTTTATCTCCTCATCTGTTAAAGAATAAGTAGGCATTATGCTCTTTGCGTCTTTTATCTCTTTTAGGGATTTTAAAAAGCTCTCAAAGCTTAAATTTTGAATGCTAGGCACTATAAAGGGCTTTCTTTCGCCTTTGTGAGTGAAATATCCAAGTGTTTGAGCGGATCCGTCCTCGCCGTGACATTCCTTACAGCTAATGCCTCTTGGGTTTTCATAAAGCATTTTTGCGTATTCTTGAAAGCTTATGAAGTCCTCTGCAAAAAGATTTAAGGCAAAAAGGGATAAAAATACAAGCCTCACTCCCAACCTTTCAACAAAAAAAAAGTTTTATTATGATACAATTTTGAGCTTAGAAAAAAATAAAAGAAAAGTGCATGATCTTACTGGATGGAAAAAAAATATCTCAAAACATAAGAGAAGGTCTTAGCTTAGAGGTAACTAAGCTTAAAAATGAAGGCATAGAGCCTTGTTTAGCAGTGATCTTAGTAGGAGATGATCCTGCAAGTCATACCTATGTTAATAACAAAGCCAAGGCCTCTCAGCAATGTGGCATCAAATCCTTGCTGTATAAACTGCCAAGTAGCACAAGCGAGAACGAGCTTTTAAGGCTGATTGAAGACTTAAATTCAAACAAGTTAGTAGATGGCATACTCGTTCAACTTCCCCTTCCAAAACACATAAACAAAAATCTCATCATAGAAAGCATAAGTGCTCAAAAGGATGTAGATGGCTTTCATCCCTTCAATGTAGGCCGTCTAGCACAAGGACTTACAGACGGCTTAGTTGCTTGTACCCCTCTTGGAGTGTGTGAGCTTTTAAAGGCTTATGACATAAGGGTAGAAGGCTTAAATGCCGTTGTCATT
This sequence comes from Campylobacter troglodytis, assembly GCF_006864425.1. Lineage (GTDB taxonomy): Bacteria > Campylobacterota > Campylobacteria > Campylobacterales > Campylobacteraceae > Campylobacter_D > Campylobacter_D troglodytis. The sequence continues at coordinate 3,498 of NZ_QHLI01000070.1, forward strand.
GGCACCTCAAACATAGTAGGTCGTCCTATGGCTACTATGCTTTTGAATTTATGCGCCACTGTTAGTATGTGTCATTTAAAAACAAAGGATCTAAGCCTTTACACGAAGGAGGCTGATCTCATAGTCATAGCAACAGGGTGTGTGAATTTGCTTAGAGGGGATATGGTAAAAGATGGGGTTATAGTGGTTGATGTTGGCATAAATAAACTTCCAAGTGGTAAGCTAGTAGGGGATGTGGAGTTTGAGAGCGTTTCAAAAAAGGCTAGTTTCATAAGCCCTGTGCCAGGTGGGGTTGGACCTATGACTGTTGCTATGCTGCTTAAAAATACCCTATTTGCGGCCAGAAGTCGTTTAAGGGTGTGAATTTTTGCTTTTTTGTGAATTTTAGTTTAATTTGCTGTGAATTTTAGCTTGTGTGCTTGGATTTGCTAGTTTTGTCTTTTTGCGATAAATTCATTTTGTGTAGCTTGATATAGTGTATTTTGTTCTAATTTAGTGCAAGATCTGATAGAGTGCCTTTGCTTTAGCACAAGGCTTGATAAAATTAATCTCTCATCATTTAATAAATCTAAGATCTGATCAAATTAATCTCTCATCATCCAACGAGTGCAAAGCAAAAAATATTGCGTCTTTGATAAAATTAACTTCTCATCACTCAATAAATGCGAAGTAAAAAATACTACAGCTTTGATTAAAATTCAAGGCTCAATTAAATTTAAGGATTTTTAGGTTAAGCCTTGAAAAAGAAAAATACATAATGCGTCTCCGAATTTTGCATATATAATTTATAGAAATTTTGAAATATTTTCCTTGTAACTGCGTAGCATAGGTGCAAGCACTGAGATTAAAGTTGATGAGAGTTATTTTTACAATGCTAGGCTCGTAACTGCGTAGCACAGATGCAAGAATAGTGTGCAAAATGCTTGAATGTAGGGCTGAAAACATTTGCTATAGGATAAAGCACACCAAATTTGAGTTTGTAAAGGGATGAGCTTATATCAATGGCATAAAGAATCTTTTTGCTTTGTTCTCTTGTAACTGCAAACAAAATAGGCTTTGAGAAATTTCGACTCTCTAAATTGAAGTGCTAAAAAAGAAAATCTTGTCCTTCACTTAAAAAATGAATTAAGATGAAAAATTTAAGGCAATATTCTCATCAAAAATTTATTAAAGTTGATAAGCCAAAATCCGCTTAAGTTATCTTGAGCTAATTTTAAAACAAAAATCTCAAATTTATTAAAATTGCTAAGATAAAATATTACTTAAATGCAATTAAGCCAAATTCAAGCTAAAATTTAAATTTTGATTTAAAACTTGCCTTTGAGCTGAGATTTTAAGATAAACTTTTAAACACAGTTAAGTACTTTATAAAGGCTTAAATACTACAAATTTTGCATTAAGGATAAGGATGAATTTTAACGAAGACTCTCGCGTAAAGCTCCCAGCACTTTTAACGCTAACTAGGCTTGGCTTTGATTATTTATCCCTTAAAAATTCACACAAGATAGATGAAGAAGGCTTTGTGCTTAATAATCAAGCAGATCCTTTAGCAGCTACTAAAAACCAAGACAAGAAAGCTGCTTTTAAAGATAGCAAATACAGACTCAAAAGCCAAGAAGGCATTTGTGCTGATAAGAAAAATTCACATAAGATTAAGATCCAAACAAATATTTTCACAGAGATCTTCGCTCAAAGCATAGCCAAAATAAATCCACACGCTACACAAGATGAGATAAATGCCTTGTTAAATGAGCTTAATAAAAGGCTTGATTATGATGATTTAGGGCAGAGCTTTTATGAGTATTTAATTAAGACACAAGGCTTAAATAGCACCAATCAAACCAACACAGGCCCACACTATTCACAACTCACCCCTACACGCATGAACACAGCCTCCACAATTCACACCCCACCTCCACAACCCCCATCATTCACCCCCCCCCCCCCCCCCCCCCCCCCCCCCCCCCCCCCCCCCCCCCCCCCCCCCCACTGAAAAATTCACGCAAGGCATAAATGCACCTTGTCAAAATTTTCAAAATATTGAAAAAATTCACGCAGAGCATTTAAACAATACACCTCAGCAAGGCATTCAAAATTTAACAAAGACTAAGAAACTAAAAAAAGCTCAAAGCCCTTCGCAAACTATATCCACAAGGCATTTTAAGCTTATAGATTTTGATGATTTTGAAAAAAATTCCTTTTACTGTGTGGCTGAGTTAGAATTTAAAAATGGCGAGGATAGCTTTCGCCCCGACATTACGCTTCTTATCAACGGCTTACCCCTAGCCTTTATCGAGCTAAAGATACCGCATAACAAAGAGGGCATTTTATCTGAGCGAAAAAGAATGCAAACTCGACTTGCTAATAAAAAATTCAAAAAATTCTTTAATGCCTTGCAAATTCTTGTTTTTTCAAATAATCAAGAATATGACGAGGAAAACATCACCCCAATTAGCGGTGCCTTTTATGCCACGCCAAGCAATGAGATATTTTTTAACTGTTTTAGAGAAGAAAATTTCGAGCTTTTAGCTAGTAATTTAGCCTCGCTTGATAATGCCGTAGAAAATGAGATTTTGCAAGATAATAATCTCATAAGCATTAAATCAAGCCCTGAATTTATCACAAACAAAGATATTAACACCCCCACAAACCGCCTTTTAATCTCACTTTTTAGCAAACAAAGGCTTAAAATGCTTTTAAAATACGCCATATCCTATGTCAAAGGCATAGACAAAGATGGACAAATTCACACTCAAAAGCACATTCTGCGTTATCAGCAGTTTTTCGCCCTAAATGCCATTAAAAACGCCCTTGAAAAAGGCACGAAAAAAGGCATCATTTGGCACACTCAAGGCTCAGGCAAAACAGCCCTTGCCTTTTATAGCCTTAGATTTTTGCAAGATTATTTCACGCAAAAGGGCATTGTGGCGAGGTTTTATTTCATAGTTGATAGAATTGATTTATTAGAACAAGCTACAAGTGAATTTAAGGCAAGAGGCTTGTTTGTCCATACCGTGCAAAGCAAAATAGAGCTTGAAAAAGAGCTAAAAAGTCAAAAATCCGCCATCTCAAACCCACAAGGCAATTTAGAAATCACAGTTATAAATATCCAAAAAATCCCAGCCGACACGCAAATTTCTCCAAGCAAATACAATGTGAAAATTCAAAGGGTATTTTTCATAGACGAGGCACACAGAAGCTATGACGCAAAGGGCAGTTATTTTGCAAATTTAATGAGCCTTGATGAAGACGCCATTTTCATCTCACTTACAGGCACGCCCCTACTTGGCACAAAGCACAAAAAGGCATCGACAGCACTTTGGGGTGCTTATATTCATAAGTATTACTACAACGCCTCCATTATGGATGGTTACACGGTTAAACTCATACACGAGGGCATTGAGACGCGTTATAAAGAGCAGCTAAAAAGGGCTTTGGATGAGATTACAATCAAAGACAAGGACTTAGCCATCAAGCAAATTTATGCCCACGAAAAATTTGTTAGCCCTATGCTTGCTTACATCGCACAGGATTTAGAAAAAGCAAGGATGGTTCATAACGACTCTACTCTTGGTGCTATGGTAGTTTGTAGCAGTAGCGAGCAAGCAAAAAACTTTTTTAAAATTTTTAACGAGTATTACAAAAACACGCAAGATAAATTCACGCTAAATCAAGCAGCCTTAATCTTGCACGACATAGACGACAAAGAGACAAGAAAACGCAATGTCAAGGACTTTAAGGCAGGCAAAATCGACATTTTGTTTGTTTATAATATGCTACTCACTGGCTTTGACGCACCTCGCCTTAAAAAACTCTACATTGACAGAGAGATTGCAGGGCATAATCTCTTGCAAACCCTAACCCGCGTGAACCGTCCCTACAAAGATTACCGCTATGGCTACATTGTCGATTTTGCAGGCATACAGCAAGAATTTGACAAGGTAAATCAGGCTTATTTTAACGAGCTTCAAAGCGAGCTAGGGGACGACTTTGAAAAATTCAATCAAATCTTTAAAAGCGAGGAGCAAATCAAAGCGGATTTAGAGAGCATAAAACTAGCCCTTTTTGACTACGACACGAGTAATAAAGAGCTTTTTAGCAGACAAATTGACGCCCTTAATGACAAAGCCATTTTGCACGAGCTAAGAAAAGCCTTGATTTTAGCAAAAGAGTTGCGAAATATCATACACATTCAAGGCGATACAAACTTGCTTGATAAATTTGAATTTGACTTATACAAGGACTTGTTAAAAACCGTTTCATTAAAGATTGACGAGCTAAATTTCAAAGAATACCTAGCAAACAAAAGCGACATTACAGCCTTGCGAAATCTTGCTATGGAGGACATCGTCTTTAAATTCATCAAAATAAGCGAAAAAGAGCTTAAATTCTCAGATTCCCTTAAAGACGCTCTAATCCGCACTCAAGAAGCCTTTAGACAAAACTTTGACAGCAAAGATGCCAAATTTATCAGTCTAGAAGTCAGCTTCAAAGAGGCTTTAATGGAACTTTTTGACAAAAATAAGCTAAAGAAAATCTCAAGCGAGGACTTAGAAACAAAGCTTTCAAGCATAGATGAAATTTACGCAAAGCTAAGCGAGTTAAACAGGCAAAACGCTCTAATCGCACACAAATACAAAGGCGATTATAAATTCGCTCGCATTCACAAACGTTTACTAGAAAGCCACACAGCAGGCAAAATTCAGCTTTACGAGGCTTTAAGCCAAATCAAAGAAGCCACCGACAAAGCCATCTTAGACAACGAAAGCATTTTAGAAAATGAGGGCTTTTTTGAAAAAAGGGTTATATCCCTTGTAGCACAGCATTTTAGCGAGCTTTTACCAAAGCTAAATTTTAGCATCGAAACAGTAGCAAGGCTCATAATTCAAGAGTATTTCAACGAATACAAAGCAAAGGCAGCATAATGAAAAATTCACAAAAGCCACAAAACGAGGCAAATTCAAGCAAGGTGCAAAACAGCACCCAAAATTCACACAGCGAACACCTCACGCAAAAAAGCAAGGAATTTAAAAGCGATGATAACACTATCAAAGCACAAATCATCTCCATCATAGACAGCCTAAAAGCCACTTGTGCTAGCTATGGGCTAGGAAATGACGGAAACGAGTATAAGATTATACTTAGCATCTTTTTATACAAGTTTTTAAACGATAAATTCGCTTACGAGGCAAAAAATGCAGACCCCACATTGCAAAAAGCAGGCATAAACTTCGAGCAAATTCTATCAAACTACTCCCAAAAAGACTATCAAACCTTACTTTACAAGATAGGCGAAAAGGCAGCCCATCTTAAAAGAGAGCATTTTTTATCCTCGCTTTTTTCACATCAAAACGAAGATGGCTTTGCCACCCTCCTTGATAAAACCCTTTTAGACATTGCAGAGTTAAACAAAGACATCTTTGCCATCAAAACAGGTAGCGGAGAAAGGGTGCAGCTTTTTGAGGCTATAAGTAATTACATAGTGGATTTTTCAAAGCGAGATAATTTCGCAAAAGCCCTTATAAATCCCTTGATAAATTTTAATTTTGAAGCCATTTTTAGCAAGAAATTCGACTTTTTCGCCACCATTTTTGAGTATCTCATCAAAGATTACAACAAAGATGGAGGGGGCAAATACGCTGAGTATTACACCCCGCAAAATGTGGCTAAAATTATGTCTAGCATCTTAGTAGGCACTGATAAGCCAAAAAGCGTGAAGTGTTATGATCCAAGTGCGGGCTCAGGCTCGCTTTTAATGAGCCTAGCCCACGCAATCGGCGAGGATAAATGCTCCATTTACTCTCAAGATTTAAGCCAAAAGTCCTCCACAATGCTGCGGCTTAATTTAATCTTAAATAATTTAACCCATTCAATAGCAAACATCATCCAAGGAAACACCCTCACAAGCCCAGCCCATACGCAAAAATTCGACTACATAGTCTCAAATCCTCCCTTTAAGCTTGATTTTAGCGATTTTTCAGCCACGCTTTTAGCCTTGCCAAATGCAAATGAACGCTTTTTCGCAGGCATTCCAAAGGTGCCAAGCAAGGACAAGGACAAGATGGCTATTTATCTGTGCTTTATCCAGCATATCATCTACTCGCTAAATGACAAGGGTAGGGCGGCTGTGGTAGTGCCTACAGGCTTTTTGACCTCTCAAAGTGGCATAGAAAGGGCGATTCGCCAAAGGCTAGTTGATACAAAGGCTTTAAAAGGCGTAATCTCAATGCCCTCAAACATCTTCGCCACCACAGGCACAAATGTTTCAGTGCTTTTCATAGACAAAAGCAATGCAAATACAAGCGATGAGGCAAAAGCCGTGCTTTTAATGGACGCCTCAAAGCTAGGCGAAAAAATCAAAGAGGGCAAAAATCAAAAAACAAGGCTTTCAAAAGATGAGGAAAACAAGATTATATCTGCCTTTTTAGCCGCACAAAATGAAGAGGATTTTTGCGTTTGCGTTAGCTTTAAGGACATAAAGGAAAAAAACTACTCCTTTTCAGCAGGGCAGTTTTTCGAGGTGAAGCTTGAATTTAAAGAATTAAGCGAGGCTGAATTTAACTCGCAAATGAAAGAATTCACGGATGAGCTTTCAAATTTGTTTGAAAAAGCAGAAAATTTGCAAAAAGAGATTTTGAGGAATTTAGAAAGGTTAAAAATTTAATGGCTCAAATGAAATTAACTGAAATCGGTAGTTTATCTCGTGGCAAATCAATGCACCGCCCAAGAAATGACAAAAATTTATATGGAGGCAAATATCCATTTGTCCAAACTTCAGACATTAAAAACGCAAATCACATTTTGCAAACCTACGAACAAACCTACAATGAAAATGGATTAAAGCAAAGTAAATTGTGGAGTAAAAATACCATTTGCATAACCATTGCGGCAAACATTGCAGAAAGTGCGATATTAGGCTTTGACGCTTGCTTCCCTGATAGTGTGCTTGGCTTGGTAGTTGATGACAAAATCGCAGATTATCATTACATAGAATATATGTTACAACACTACAAAAAGACAATTCAAAATCAAGCTAACGGCACTTCGCAAGAAAATATAAATTTAGGCACATTTGAAAAAGTATATTTTGAAATCCCAAATTTACCCACTCAAAAGAAAATAGGGCAAATTCTATCAGCCCTTGACGATAAAATCTCCCTAAACGATAAAATCAACTCTCTTTTAGAAAAAATGGCGAAACTGCTTTATGAGAGGTATTTTTTGCAATTTGACTTCCCAGACAAAAATGGCAAGCCCTACAAAACAAGCGGAGGGGCTATGAAACACTCCCCCCTCCTAAACCACCCCATCCCCACCACCTTTGAGGTAAGGACAATAGGCGACCTTGTCCGCAAAAATTCTAAAAAAGCCCAAAAAGACAGCACAAAATCTTTAATTGATTTGTCAGTAATGCCAGAAAATACTTTTTGTTTAAATTCACACAACGCAGGGGATACTTTCAATACAAATTTATTTGAAATGCAAGAATTTGATATTTTGTTTGGTGCTATTCGTCCATATTTAAAAAAGGCAGGTTTTGCCCCTTTTGATGGACTAGTTACAGGCACGATACATTCTATGAAAGCAATCGACCCTGAATTTTTTAGTTTTATTTTATTGACCTTAACCCACAAAAGCTTTTTCGATTATGCGGTGTCAATTAGCAAAGGAACTAAAATGCCCATAATCGCTTATGATGATTTAGCAAATTTCAAAATACCATTTAACGAAAGCATTGTAAGAAAATTTAGCAACATTTTAAATTTTAAAGAAATCATTGCTCAAAACATAAAACAATCCCAAACCCTAAAAGCCCTACGAGACTACCTCCTACCCCTACTCATAAACGGACAAATCAAACTCGCTTGAATTTACATTTAAAATTCAAGCCATTTTACCCTTGCAAGTTTTTTTACCTTGTCATTCTGAGCCTTGCGAGAGCAAGGCGAAGAATCTCAAATAAAATTTAGAGATATTTCGGCTTCGCCTCAATATGACAAGAGATTTTTCGATTTCTGCGAAAGCT
>NZ_QHLI01000071.1 GCF_006864425.1 Campylobacter troglodytis
AGAATCTCTTTTCTCATCATTTTGAGATATTTTTGCTTCGGCGTTTCACGCCTCGTAACCCACTGTGTCGCTACACTCAATATGACAAGGTAAAAACTTACAAGGATAAAGTGGGCTTGAATTTAAATTCAAGCAGGTTTGATTTATTTGTCATTTTGAGCATAGCGACAGGGTGGGTTGCAAGGCGTAGCCGAAGCAAAAAAATCTCTTTTTGAATTACGAGATATTTCGGCTTTTTCAAAGCCTCAATATGACAAAATTTCAGACTTTTGTCTGAATTTTTTATGGATTTTACTTCGTGCTACGCGTCTGCTAACACATTTTTGCTACGCAAAAACCGCTACGCCCCAGCCGCCACGAATTTGCTAACGCAAATTCTCGCAATTACGACCCACCCCCTAAATCCCCTTTGCACGGCAGGGGGACTTGCCTACGGCTCAAAATGACAACTCAATAACCCACCCCCAAATCCCCTCCGCAAGGGAGGGGGACTTGCCTTGTGAATTCTCACTCACACGGCAGGGGGACTTAAAGTGTCGCCACTTAGCAAGTGGCTTTTTGTGTCACCCTCCGCACGGCAGGGACTTTAAATGAGGCAAACTTCATTTATCAAGGGGGCTTTCAAAGGCGAACCCTCAGCAAGAAATGACAAGATGAGCACATTAGAACAAAAAATCAACAAGCTAGTTTATAGCCTTTATGACTTAAATGAGAATGCAATCAAGCTGATAGAAAAAGCGTGAAAAAGCGAAACAAAAGTCCTTGCAAGGCGCGACAAACCAAAAATCCCTTGAGAGTGAGAATTCACACTACAAGTTCTCTCTATCTTGCGGAGGGGGGATTTTTTGCTTCGCAAGGCTCGCAACCCGCTGGGTGGGGGTGGGTTAATTTTGCATTAGCAAAATTATCATTTTGTGGAATTTGTGAATTTTCTTTTGAGTTGCAATTTTGAACCTTGAGAGAGCAAGGCTCAGAATGACAAAGAAATTTTAGAGATTTTTTTGCTTCGCCTCAAAATGACAAAAGTTTTTTTTTTGCTATGACTACGTCTTGCAACCCATTGGGTCGTTTTCTGCGAAAGCTCAAAATGACAAACAAATCAAACTTGCTTAAAAGCCCTTTACTTGTCATACTGAGCGTGTGCTAGTATCTCTATTTAATAAAGCATTAAACTCTTGTCTGTCTTCTCGTAGCGAAGAATTTCACAATGTTTGTCATACTGAGGGCAAAGCCCGAAGTATCTCAAACATTTTAGAAAATAGAGATATTTCGGTTTCGCCTCAATATGACAAGAGATTTTTCACTTCGCCTCAATATGACAAGAGATTTTTCACTTCGCCTCAATATGACAAGAGATTTTTCACTTTTCCTCAAAATGACAAAAGTTTTTTTTTGCTATGACTACGTCTTGCAACCCATTGGGTCGTTTTCTGCGAAAGCTCAAAATGACAAACAAATCAAACTTGCTTAAAAGCCCTTTACTTGTCATACTGAGCGTGTGCTAGTATCTCTATTTAATAAAGCATTAAACTCTTGTCTGTCTCGCGTAGCGAAGAATTTCATAATGTTTGTCATACTGAGGGCAAAGCCCGAAGTATCTCAAACATTTTAGAAAATAGAGATATTTCGGCTTCGCCTCAATATGACAAGAGATTTTTCACTTCGCCTCAATATGACAAGATATTTGAGTTTCTTTACTTAGGTTCAATATGACAAGAGATTTTTTTGCTACGGCTACATCTTGCAACCCATTGGGTCGTTTTCTGCGAAAGCTCAAAATGACAAACAAATCAAATTTGCTTGAATTTAAATTTAAATTCAAGCCCACTTTATCCTTGCAAGGCTTAAATTCAAGCTTAAAGTCTAATTTTTTCATCCTCTGCAGTTCGTAATCCGTCTTCCGTAGTCTATGTTCTGTAATCAGTCCTCTGTAATCCGTATTCCGTCCTCTATAATCAGTCCTTTGTAAAACGGTCAATTTTTCAATAAAAGTTTCTTTTAGTAACACTATGTCTCATTAAATTTAAGATTTATGTAGAAGATCTGAGAAAATTAAGTTTTGAATTTTAAGGTATTTAAAGCCTTGATTTAAGATTTTGATAGAGTAAAGAAGTTTTAATGTAAAGTTAAAGAGTGATTTAGAATAGATTTAAAATAAAGCGAAAAAAAGGCTTTTAGGGTTAAAAGCCTTGAATTAGCCTCTTAAACACATTAAGCTTGAGCTGTTCTTTTCATTTAAAGCTAAAAAACCCACTGCTGTGGCTTGCCCTCATAGCCGGCCAAAAAGTGAAAATGTAGATGAAAGACCTCTTGTCCAACGCCCTCGCCGCAGTTGGTTAAAAGCTTATAGCCTGTTTTATCAGCCCCTGTTAAAACAGCAAGTTCGTGGATAAAGCTTGTCATCTTTGCCATCACCTCAGGGCTTAGCTCTTGAAAGTCCTTAAAATAAGCCTTTGGGATAACTAGTATGTGTATGGGTGCCTTTGGATTTATATCTTTAAAGGCTAAAAATTCATCGCTTTCAAGTACCTTTGTGCTTGGAAGCTCGTTATCTATGATGCGCTCAAAGATGTTTTTTTCTCTCATAATCTAATCCTTTGTGTGAAAAATTTATTCCATTATAGCCTAAATTTAAAGTTTTTTAGGTAGAATTTATCCAATTTTTAAGGAAAAGGATAAATTTGCAAGATCTAATTGATAAGATAAAAGCTAGCAAGGATCTAGCCCAGCTTGAAGCCTTGCGCGTGAGTGTGCTTGGCAAAAAGGGCTATTTGACAACGCAGTTTGCTAAATTAAAAGAACTAAACGAAAGAAAGAAAAAGGAATTAGCCAAGAGCTTAAACGAAGAAAAAGAAGCCTTTAACAAGGCTTACGAGCAAAGGCACCAAGAGCTTTCAAAGCTTGCTTTAAACGAGGATATGAAAAAGGATGCCTTGAATTTTAGCTATTTTGACGAGGGCTGTGTTAGTGGGGCACTTCATCCTATAAATTCAACTATGGATAGGATTATTGATTATTTTGTAAGTTTAAATTTCAGCGTTGAAAAGGGTCCCTTGATAGAGGATGACTTTCATAATTTTGAAGCCTTAAATTTACCCAAAACCCACCCCGCACGCGATATGCAAGATACCTTTTATTTTGATGATGGCAGCTTACTTCGCACCCAAACCTCCCCTGTTCAAATTCGCACTATGTTAGCTCAAAAACCCCCTGTTCGTATGATAGCACCTGGGGCTGTTTTTCGCCGAGATTTTGATCTTACTCATACTCCTATGTTTCATCAGATTGAAGGGCTTGTGGTTGAAGAGGGGGCAAAGGTTAGTTTTGCGAATTTAAAGAGCATTTTGGTGGAATTTTTGCATTATTTTTTCGGAGATGTTAAGATTAGATTTCGTCCTAGTTTCTTTCCTTTTACAGAGCCCTCAGCCGAGGTTGATATATCCTGTGTCTTTTGCAAGGGAGGTGGTTGTAGGGTTTGTAAGCAAACGGGCTGGCTTGAGGTCTTAGGATCTGGGGTTGTCGATCCTAATGTGTATAAATTTGTAAATTATCAAAATGTAAGCGGCTATGCCTTTGGGCTTGGTATTGAGCGCTTTGCTATGCTTTATCATCAAATTCCCGATCTTCGTTCCTTGTTTGAAGGGGATCTGAGGCTTTTGGAGCAGTTTAGATGATAGTTACAAGGACTTGGTTAAGTGAATTCATAGATCTAAAAGATCTCAGTCTAAGCGAGATCACAAAAAAGTTAAATGAAATAGGCATAGAAGTAGATAATGCTCACTCTTTAAGGGTGCCAGATAGGGTAGTAGTAGGACAGATCAAAGAAAAAACTAGGGTAGAAAACTCAGACAAGCTTAGTCTTTGCGAGGTAGATATAGGAGAAAAAAGCCTTCAAGTAGTTTGTGGGGCAAAGAATGTCGAAGTAGGGCAGTTCGTAGCCTTAGCCTTAGAGGGTGCTAACCTGCCAAATGGGCTAAAAATTCAAAAAACCACTCTAAGAGGGGTTGTTAGCGAGGGTATGATTTGCTCCTCAACTGAGCTTGGACTAGCAAAGATAAATGAGGGCATAATGATACTTGATGAGAGCATTGGCGAGCTAGAACTTGGCAAGGCCTTAAATGAATATGCCATATTTGATGATGATCTTATGGAGCTTGAACTTACTTCAAACCGTGGAGACTGTTTAAGCGTTTATGGCATAGCAAGAGAGCTTAGTGCTGGCTTTGATAGGGATTTAAAAAAGATTGCTAATTTTGAGGATGAGGAAAATAATCTTGCCATAGGTAGAATTTTTAGGCTGTCTGTGGATAAGGAGCTTAAAAGTTCTTATATATATAGGGTTGTTGAGTTTGAGGATGTGGCTGTGAATTTAACTATGAGTTTAAAGCTTGCTACTATCTCAAAGCTTACGGATAATACTATTTTAAATTTCTTAAACTGTGCTACTCATTCTATGGGTGCTATCTTTAATGCCTATGATCTAAGAGTTTTTAGCAAAAACTACGAAGAAATCATAATAAAAGACAAAAAAGACAAAAAAGACAAAAAATTAGTTCCCATTGAAGAGCTTAGCTTTGTCATTAAAAAAGGAGAAAATCAAGAAAGCCTGATTTATCACAAGGATGAGCTTGTGGCTGTGAGTGGAATTTATCAAAGCCCATCATCAAAGGTTACAAATTGTAGCAACTTGGTTTTGATAGAGGCAAATTATAATGACCCCTCAGTCATAGCCCTAGCAAAAAATAAGTACGAAAAGCAAGATGAGGACACGGTTTATAGAAGCTTTAGAGGCTCTGAGCCTCAGCTTAATCTTGCTATGAATTACCTACTCACTAGGCTGGTTAAATACGCAGATGCACAAGTTTGGGGAAGCTCGCAACATTTTAGCTACGCACCCAAACAAGAGGATCTTAAATTTGATCTCTTTCAACTTTATGAGTATTTAGGAGTAGAGCTTGATACAAACAGGATCATTAATATACTAAAAAGATTAGGCTTTGGTGTAACCATCATTGACAAGCATTTATTTAATGTCAAGCCCCCTATTTATAGAAGCGATATAGCTAATTTTGCCGATCTAAGCGAGGAAATTATGCGCATAGTAGGCATTGATAATATCCCAGCAAGACCTTTGATTATAAGTGAAAGAACAAGGCTTAATGAGTGTTATTTTGATTATAGAGCATTAAGGGCTTTAAGGCACAAGGCAGTGGCAAATGGCTATTTTGAAAGCGTTCATTATGTGCTTGATAGCGAGGATGAGCTAAAAAATCTTGGCTTTAAAATCCCTAAAATTAAACTCATTAATCCCATCAGCAAAGAGTTAAACACCCTTAGATCAACCCTTATAAATCAACTCTTAAATGCAGCAAGCTTTAACACAAAAAATTCAAAAAAGATCATAAAGCTTTTCACAAGCGGTGCTGTTTTTGACGAAGAGGCTACTCAAAAGGAAAAAATAGCCTTCATTTTTAGCGGCTACAAAGAGGAGCCAAAGATCTCAAACAAGGCAAAGCCTAAATTCATAGACTTTTACAGCTTTTTACTTGAAATGAAGAATATCTTTGGTGAATTTTCGCTAGCTAGTTCAAATTACAGCTTTTTAAGCGAATATGAACAAGCAAGGATCATTAAAAATAAGCTTGTAGTAGGCTTTGTAGGACGGGTGCATCTTGGCATAGAAAGAGATAAAGGCTTGCAAAAGACCTATGTGTGCGAACTTGATCTATCCTTGCTAAAAAGCGAGGTAAAAAGGGTTAAGCCTTACTCAAAATTCCCACAAGTTAGTAGGGATCTAAGTATAATCATCCCAAAATCTTATGAGTATGAGAGTATAAAAGAGTGTATAAGATCTTTAAATATAGGCATTTTAAAGGAATTTAGAGTGATTGATCTTTATGAGGATGAAAGCTTAAAAGGCGAGTATAGTTTAAGTATAAATTTTATCTTTCAAGCTGAGGAAAAGACCCTTGAAGACTCTCAAGTAGCTGAGAAAATGGAAGAAATTATAAGGGCTTTAAGCGATAATTTAGGGCTTAGATTAAGGCAGTGAGCTTTGTGAATTTTCTTAAAATCTTTGAATTTTTAGGCCTTTTGTGAATTTGACAAATTGGACGCAAAGCATTCTTTCAAAATTTAACAAGCTTTCATATAAAGCCTTCTTGTAAAATTTACACAAAGCCTTGTTTTAAAGTAGAATTTGAAGCCTTGAATTTTTAGTTTGTAACTGAGCTTTTATTTATAAAGTTTTGCAAGCCACTTTGTGTGGTAGGCTAAAATGGTGGGCTGAAAAATTTGCACGGTTGTTTTAAAATTCATAAAATTCAAGTACGCAAAAAAGACATAAAAAAAAATCAAGGATACAAAAAAGGCACAAAAAGGACACAAAAAATTTCAAGGACATAAACAAGACACAAGAATTCAGCACCACAAAAGATAAAACTATTTCAGCAAACGCAGCATTGAAACCAAGAAATTGATCCTATGTAGTCTTAGAGTCTGCTAAAAGCCTTAAAAGATCTTTATCTAGGCAAGATTAATGAGGGCTTGAATTTAACTAAGACAGTTTTAAACAAAAAAAGATCATCTTAAAAACAAGGCTTTATCAAATGATAAACTAGCCTAAATTTAAAATATTTTGCCACAAATTTTACAAAATGAAAGACAAAAAATGAAAATTCACGCTTTAACACAGGGCTTTACCGCAAGGCTTGAAAAAATCGCAGCCGATAAGAGCATAAGCCACCGCTTTGGCATTTTTTCAATGCTTTGCGAGGATGAATGTAGGGCTAGTAATTACCTACTAGCAGAGGATACACTAAACACCCTTGAAATAGCTAGAAACTTAGGTGCTACTGTTGAAAGAAAGGATGATAGGGTGCTAATTAAGGCTCCTAAAAAGATCATCAGTCCAAATAAGATCCTTGACTGTGGAAATTCAGGCACAACCATGAGACTTATGATGGGCTTTTTAGCAGGAGCTCAGGGCTTTTTTGTTTTAAGTGGGGATAAATACCTTAACAAACGTCCTATGAAGCGAATTAGCGAGCCCTTAAAAAGGATGAGGGCTAGGATTTATGGGAGAGAGGATGCTAGCCTTGCTCCACTTTGCATTGAGGGTGCAAAGTTACAGGGCATTGAATATGAAAGCAAGATCTCCTCAGCTCAGGTAAAAACAGCTTTCATTTTGGCTAGCCTTCGTGCAAATTCTAGCTCTCATTTTAGCGAGCCACTACTTAGTAGAAATCACAGCGAAAATATGCTTTTGGCTATGAATGCACCCTTAAAATTAAGCCAAGATGGGCTAAAAATTCAAATCTCCCCACTCAAAGCTCCTTTAAAGCCCCTTAAAATCACCATTCCAAACGACCCATCCTCTGCATTTTACTTCGCTGTAGCAGCTGCGATTTTGCCAAACTCAAGTGTGATTTTAAGCAATGTTTTGTTAAATAAGACCCGCATCGAAGCCTTTAAGGTGCTTGAAAAAATGGGTGCTAGGATCGAGTTTAAGCAACTTCAAAATGACTTTGAGGCTGTGGGCGAAATTTGCGTTGAAAGCTCAAATTTAAAGGCTGTAACTGTAAGTGAGAATATCTCTTGGTTAATTGACGAAGCACCTGCTCTTGCCATAGCCTTTGCCTTTGCTAGTGGCACTTCAAGGCTTGAAAATGCCGCAGAGCTTCGCGTAAAAGAAAGCGACCGTATCACTGCTGTGGTTAGTAATTTGCAAAAATGTGGCATCTTAGCAAGAGAGCTTAACTCAGGCTTTGAGATAGAAGGCTTGGCTACTTTAAGCTCTAAGGACCTTACAGGCACGAAAAATTCAACGCCTTTTACACAAAAGCTTACAAAAGATCCAAAAACATTGCCTAAAATTCAAAGCCTTGGAGATCATAGAATAGCAATGAGCTTTGCCATCTTAGGGCTTAAATGTGGGGTTGAAATAGATGACACCGAGTGCATAAACACCTCTTTTCCAAATTTTTTAAGCATACTTAAGGATTTAGGAGCAAGGATAGAGGATTAAGTTTAAAGGCTTTGCTTTTTTGATCTTGCTATTTTAAAGGCTTTTTCTAGCTTTTTTTAAATTTAAGCTGAATTTAAAACATTGAGGCTAAAAATTCACACAAATAAATTAAGCCCTTGAATTTAAAACAAAAATTCACAGTGTGAATTTAAAAAGCTAAAATTTGTGAAAGCTTAAATTCAAGGATGAAAAAGCTTATAAAGGTTTAGCTTTTTAAATTCAAGGATGAAAAATTACAAGCATTTAGCCTCTTTAAAAGTAGGGGGTAAGTAAAAAATTCACAGTTTAACTTTGTAAGAAAGATAAAAAGTTACAAGTTAAAATTTACAAGAGGGGACAAAATTTACAAGCTTAAATTTACAAGACAAAAATTCACAGCTAAAATTTACAAGAGGAGCAAAACTTCACAGCCTAAATTTATCATAAAGACAAAAATTCACAAGTTAAAATTTACAAGAGACACAAAAATTCACAGTAAAATTCAAGCAAGAATTCAAGTAAGGCAAGAAATTTAGCTAAAAATTCACAAAAAGGATAAAAATGAGCGAAAAATGGCAAAAAGAAAACGATGTCGATGACTATGTCAAGGGCATTTTTACTGAGTTAGGGCTAGTTAAAAACAAAGATTTTTACGAAAAAACCGCATCACCTTTTATGCAAGAAGCCCTAAAAGGTGCAAGCAAGACAGGCAAGGGTGGCAAAGCTGCGATTGATTTTGTGGTGGAAAAATACGGCGATCTTCCTGTGGTGATTGAAAATAAACTAGGCATTAAAAAGCTTCAAGCCCTAGAATCCCCAGTTATTATAAAAGAAGATACTTCAAGTGTGCGTGATTTCGCCTTAAACGGTGCCTTGCATTATGCTAAACACCTAGTCAAAGCAAATGCCTACAAAGAAGTCATAGCCATAGGCGTGGCAGGAGATGATGAGTATAATGTAGAGATAAAAATCTTTTATGTCGCAGAAAATAACACCTACATAGATACAAACTACAAAGATTTAGGCTTTTTGCGTGATAAAGAATCCTTTGATGATTTTTATGAAAATATCAAGCTAACAGATGAGCAAAAGCATAATTTTGCCATTTATAAAAGAGAGCTTATAAGCAAACACGCTAAGAATTTAAGCAAGATTATGAATGATTTTTCGATTCTCCCACACGAAAGGGCTTTATTTGTCGCAGCGTGTTTGCTTGCTATGCAAGATATTAAGCACAAGGAGCAAACCCTAGAAAAAGGCTTAACCCCCGATTTGCTTTTGGGCGCAGATGGAAGCTACCGAGACAGCATAAAAATCCAAAATCACATAGAAAAATTTTTACAAAACCACGATTTAGCCCAAGATAAAGTCTCTTTAATGACAAACTCATTTCACAGAATGACGATTAACACCAACAGAGATGCACCTAGGGCTTTACACAAACAGTTAGAAAAAAGCAAATATCTAAAAAGCAAGAGTGCTAGCACAAACAAGCAGGTTTTTACCTACATTTTTGAGCATATTTTTAACGAGATAAACACGCTTAATAAAAACACCAAATTTTATGACCTTATGGGCGAAATGTATAATGAGTTTTTAAAATACGCAATGAGCGGGGGCAAGGAAATAGGCATAGTCCTAACGCCCTTTTATGTAACCAAAATGATGAGTAAGATTTTAGAAATTCACAAAGATTGCAAGGTGCTTGATTTAGCCACAGGCTCAGCTGGCTTTTTAATCGCGGCTATGGATTTGATGATTAGCCTAGCTACGCAAGATTGCCAAAGCTTTAAGCTCAAAGACAAGATAAATGAGATTAAACAAAGCCAACTTTTAGGCATAGAAGAAAGTGCGGATATTTACGCCCTAGCCACTACAAATATGATTTTGCGAGGCGATGGTTCTAGTCAAATCATTCAAAACGATAGCTTTAATACCGCCCTAACTCAAACCATTAGAGAATTTAAAGCCGATAGAATCTTACTCAATCCTCCCTTTTCTTACAAGGAAAATGGAATGCCTTTCATAAAATTAGGGCTTGATAATATGCCACGCCACGCACTAGGTGCGATTATCATTCAAGATTCAGCTGGTTCTGGCAAGGCAACTCACACCAATAAAGCCATTTTGCAAAAACACACCCTAAAAGCAAGTATCAAAATGCCAACTGATTTGTTTCAGCCTATGGCAGGGGTTCAAACAAGTATTTATATCTTTGAAGCAGGTGTGCCACACGATTTTAAAAAGAGTGTGAAATTTATAGACTTTCGAAATGACGGCTATAAACGCACAGAAAGGGCTTTACAAGAGGTGGATAATCCCACAGCGCGTTACAATGACATCGTAGAGATTTACAAAAACGGCAAGGCTTCAAGCAAATTTTTACAAAGTGCTTGGAATTTAGATGAAATTTACATAGAAGATTTTATCACGCCCAGCGGGGCAGATTGGAATTTCGACCAGCATAAAATTATCGATTCAAAGCCAACATTAGCGGACTTTAAAAAGACGGTGAGCGATTATTTAGCTTGGGAAGTGTCTCAAGTGCTTAAAAAGGACTCACTTTGACTTAGCTAGATTCTCAAATGATAAATCTACCCACCCCCCTAGCCCCCCTCCGCAAGGGAGGGGGGAATCAGTGGAGTCATTCTCCGCACAGCAGGGGGAATCTAAAAAGTCCCTCCCCTTGCGGGAGGGATTTAGGGAGGGGTCATCATTGCAAGAGGACGACACATTAAGCCCCCACGCCTTGCGAAGTGCGGATTCTCAAAAGTCCCCCTCCCTTGCGGAGGGGGATTTAGGGGGTGGGTTAGATTCCAAGCATTGCGAAGAATCCACTCTCGCCAAACTTGAAAATGAGTTTAAGCAAAATGGGGGCAAATGGGAGGAATTTAGAATAGGGGATTTGTTTGAATTATTTGAAC
>NZ_QHLI01000072.1 GCF_006864425.1 Campylobacter troglodytis
TTGGCAAAAAAGAAGAAGCAAAAAGAATCTTGCAAGGCTTTATGAGGCATTATGTGGGGGATTTTAATGAAGATATAAGCTATATGCTTGAATAAGCTAGGTTTAAAAGCTCTTAGCTTGATGGCTTTTAAAGAGGTTTATGCCTTGAATTTAGCTAGTGTTTGTGGTTGAGATTTTTCAAATAGGCTCAATTAAACTTAAATCAAAGGGTTTTTAAGCTAAGTCCTATTAAAAACAAAGTGTTGTTTGTGAATTTCGCAGATATAATTTAGGGAAATTTTGCGTTATTTTTTACTTCGCCTTACGGCTAGTCCCTTTGCAAGAAGCCTTGATTTAGAGGCGAAAAGACGCTGGGTTTTGTCAAATTTCAGAGCAAAGTTTGTGCAAAATTTTCAAAGATCTTCGCATTTTGATAGCCAAAGAGTGTGAACAAATCTCTAAAATGAGCGGTGAAATCGAAGTTGATGAAAGTTATTTTTTACTTCGCCTTACGGCTCGTAACTGCGTAGTAGAAGGGGCAAAAAGGGTGCGTTGTAAGCGTGGGCGTGGGGCTGGTCGCAAAAGTTTTTACTTCGTTACCCCCTCTTGTCCCTTTGCAAGAAGGTATGCTAAAAAACTAGGCTTAACTTTATATGCAAGGGGTAAAACACTACTTGGCAAAAGAGTTGCTAGCTATTATAAGGGATTTTACAGATCTAGAAAATGCCACAATTTTAGGAAAGTTTCAAAGTCTAAGATGACTTGGTTGATTTTTGCTTCGTTTTGTCTTGCAACTTTGCAAGAAGGAGCAAAGGCACATTATATGGTAATGCAAATGAGTTTGCAAAGGGGCGAAACCACATTAACGAAATTGTGAACTTTTTTGCTTCGTGCTATATGTCGTGTAACTGCGTAGTAGAAGTTTGCGAAATTTCGTCTTGCCAAATTTAATGACTAAAAAGAAAATTTTGTCCTTCATTTAAAAGAAACAGAATTTAGATATAACACAAAAAATTTAAGGCAATATTCTCATCAAAATTTACTGAAATTGATAAGAGAAAATTCTGTTAAGTTTAATTGAGCCAACATTAATTAGGCTTAGGCTGTTAATTTAGAGTTTGAATTAGGCTTTGAATTTAAGGTGTAAATTTAAAGAATTTGACAGTTTGAATTTGAAACTAAAGAACTTGCAAAGTTAAACTTGAAGTTAAAGAACTTAAAGCTTGAACCTAAATGTAAATTTAAAGGCTAATTCAAAGTTGAACTTAAATTGTTTGGGATTGAAAGGTGTAAAGGGGCTTTGAATTTGAAAGCTTAGTTTAAAGAGATGAAAAACTTAAACTTGAATTTAAAGGCTTGATTTAAGCTTAATTTATCTACTTTTTTCAAGGTCTAAATCTCAGTTAGCGTTAAATTCTTTGCTTGGGCTTGAAGTTTTGTCTTGAAACTTGAATTTAAAGAAGTTTGAAAGGGCTTGAATTTGAAAACTTGAAAGCGACCGAAAGCCTTCATAAGCTTTTAGATTAAATTTAAAGAAGTTTTAAATGCTTAAATTTAATCCAAATTCAAAGCCCTTATTTTAAAATCTAAATTCACAAAGGACTCTTGTGAATTTATGTTTGAAAGCTCAATGTGAAATTGATAGTGATGGCTGGTATGATGGCAAAGTTTTTCTTAAATTCAGGCTTGGAGTGCTTAACTTTAAATTTACTTGAAAAGCCTTTAAAGATTTTTGTTCTTTTTTGTGAATTTAAATAGTTTAAATTTGAAAGAATTTAAATAATTGAAACTTGAAAAACTTTAAATCTAAAAAATTAAGGCTCTTTTTCAAAAAAGTATTAATCTTAGACAAAATACCATATTTGTCATTCTAAACGTGTGCTAAGCATCCACGAATTTATGGAGAAATGCCTTAAATTGATCGCTTCTTCGCCCATAGGCTAAGAGTGATAAATCAATACTTTTTTGAAAAAAGCCTTAATTCAAACTTTCAATAATTGAAATTTAAAAAATTTAAGCCCACAGTTTTAAGGTTTATTTAAATTTTAGCTAAGCGTTATTAAAACAAGAATTTAATTTTAAATTTAAGCTTTTAAGCAAAAATTTAGTCTTAATTTTAAAGCTGCTATTTAAAGGGCTAGGTTTAATCCTTACTCTTATGCCTTGCTTAATCCTTGATCTTATGCCTTTGTGCATAGCTTTCTATTTCATCTCTAAGAGCTTGGGGGAAGTGTTCTTTGTATATGGCTGGTATGGTAGGATTTAGCTTTTTATCAAGCGTATTTGTTTTATAAATTTTTTCCAACATTTCAGGGGTATAATAAAACGGTGCATTAGGATAGCCCTGAGGCGGAGTTAAGGCTGCTATCTTAGCAACCAAGAGAAATTCATCTAGCCAAAGATGTGCTGATATTTCATCTGTATCATTTGAAATAACTAAATCATAATACTTAAGCATAGCCTTATACATAAAGCCTCCTGTGTATTCATCAAATTTCTTTCTACTTTCAGGCGTGGAGTCCTTATCCCTTGGATCCTTAAGCCTTCCTTTATCCACATAGTTTGATAGGTTATTATAAACCCTGCCGTATTCGTCTAGGGCAGTGAGGTATTGATTAAAATCTATCACCCAATCCACCCCCATGATCTCATCTATATAAGGCAACATTCCAAATTTATCAGGCCTTATGCTCTTAGCTAGTTGTTCAACCTGAGCTTGTCTTATTTTATTTTCATGCACACCTACAAGTGCAAATCCTAAAACATTGTAGGCATACTCATAAATGCCCCCACGCAAATTTGGCTTATCTAAGGCACTACTTCCTCCTGTAAGTTGCATTTGAAGTATTAAACTTTGCACATATCTAGCATTAAAGCCGTGTAATTTGTTAGCTGCAAAATACTCAGCATCTCCTAAGATCCCAGCTGCTATTCCCCATTCTTGTATAAATAAGTCTGTTTTGAGGGTATTTTTATTCTCATCCACTAGCTCATAAAGCCTTTTAAAGTCTTTATTTATAAGTTTGCCATTCTCATCTACTCCTGCATAGGCTTCATAAGGTATATCTATAACAGCACTTCTTAAGCCACTTCTAATGACAAGATATTTATATCTTTCCCTCTTGGTCTTTAAGCTTTCATAATAAGCCTTTTCTTTTTTAGTCCAAGGAGCTATCTTGCCTCTTGGGGGATCATTTAGATATAAATCTTGCCAAGCCTTAAATTCAAGTAGCGTTGAGCTAGCTCCTGTTTTTAGGCTAGGATCTAAGTAGATGGGTTTGTAGGATTTATAAGGAGAAGTTCTTAAAATCTCATCTGCTTTAAAGGCGATATCTGTGTGTCTTTGATCGTACTTGCCCGATTTTTTGCTACCCTTGGAAAATAAAATTTCTCTTGTTTGTCTGTTGGCATTAAGCGTATAGCCCATTGGCAAAAGAATTTTATCTGGAAACCTTCTTGTGTCTATTTTCTTACTCATCCTATCCAAAGTCCATTTTCCATTATAATCACAGTTGCTAATCTTCCTATGAATTTATTATTTGCTTCATTTTCATCACATTCAGTTTCTTTTACATTATAATGGTTAATGTTTTCTGAGGTTTTAATATTTGAAGAGTCGTCATTGTCGTTATCACCCACCCCCTTATACATTAGCTTTAAATTATGCTGTGCTATACTATCCAAAGCCTTCATTAATCTCCTTGCCTTTTGTCTATCTTCTAAGCTCTCATTTATATGAGCGTTGATCTTGTTAGCGTATTCACAGATTATGCTTATGGCTTCGTTATAAAGTAGTATGGCTTCATTTCTAGTTTTTTCGCCTGATTTTTTATATTCTCTTTCTTTTTCCTCGTCTATGAGCTGATAAATTTTGGCATTTTGTAGCTCTATATTTGACACCTTAGCAAAAAATACTAGATCATCTACCATATCTTTACCTTGTTTTAAATCCTCTTTAAACAAAGTAGCTCTTTTTTCATCTAAGATCAAATAAGACAAGAGTCTTTGCAGGGCAAAGGTTTTAGCCTCTACTAAGTTTGTAACACAACTTAAGCTAGGATGATGGCTAAGTCCTCCTGTGCAAAGCAAGGAACCAAAGATAAATCTAGCCAAATCAAAGCTCATAAATCTTGAATTTACAAACATGGGATAGGTCATATACTCATCTTGCATTACGGCTAGGGGTGCGTTAAAATTGTAGGTGAATTTTTCATAGCTTATGCGGTCATATTCTGCCTTTAAGGCATCATAATGAGTAGGTAAAAGTCTGTCTATAAAGCTCTTAGTAGCGTCTTTAATGGCATCTAGGGCTGAATTTTTTAAAATTTGTTTAGAAAAGCCACTAAGATCCTTTATCCTTGCTTGTAGCAGATCTAGTTTTTTATATGAACTTGCTTTGTTTTGTATCAACTGCTTATCTTTCACAATATCCTCATAGCTATCTACAATCATAGTTAAAAGTCCTTGTTTGTGTAAATGCTTTTTTAATGTAGGTATTTTTAATTTTGGATTTTTATAAATAAAAAGATCATTTACAACCAAGCCAAGCTCTCCTAAAAAGCCTTCCTTAAAGCTAAGTATATTTTTGTTAAGCTGTGCTTTTAAGAAAAAATTTGCTAGTTTATCTAAAAATTCATCCAAGCTATCAAAAAAGGACATAAAAGGGAAAAAGTGTTTTATAAGCTCAAAAAAACTGAGATGAAAGGCTGTTTTTGCTAATCCTTCATCTGTGAGTATTTCATTTAAGGCTTCTTTGAATTTTTCCTGATCTTTGATCTCATTTAAGATCCTCTCATCATATAAATTTTTAAAAAATTCACAGTAGCTTAACCCCTCTTCGTTTATTTCCTCCTCAAAGATCAGCCTTGTTAATTCATCTAAATATAAAAACTTGTCTTTATTTGCATTAAGCTCTTTATTTAAGAAGACATAAATTTTATTTCCATCTTTATCAAGATAATAAGAATGCACATGCATCACAGTTAAAAGATCTATATGCGAAAGCTCTATGCTTTGGTAAAAATATATGCCCCTTTGGCTTGTAATTTTGTATTTGTTAGCCCCTTGAAATTCTTTGTTAAAGACATAAAGGCAAAGGGAGATAAAAAAGAGATTAAAGAGGGGGTATTCGTGTTCTTGTTTTGCTTCTTGTTTGCTTAAAGCGTTTAGATAGGATTGAAAGGCTTTAAAATAAGCCTTGGCTTGTTCTTTTTCTTTGAATGAAATTTCTTCTATTTCTTTTGGAAGCTTAAAGAATGAGTTTAAATAGGCTGTGTTATTTATTTCTTGCTCATATATGTGTAGGTTTGGAGGATTTAAAGCCTTATTTAGCTCTAAATAATAGCTTGTAGGCACAGTTACATTGTATTTTTTATAATTTTTGTATGCCCGATCTTGAAGCTTTACAAAGGGGCAAAGTTGTAAAATGTAAGGGCTTTCATCATCTACACTTCTTTTTATGGCATAGGAGCTGTAAGAGTTTTTACTTGGAAAGCCCTTATCTTTTAAGCTTAGTCTTTGTGCCTTTGTGGGAGGCTTGGGGCGGTATAAAATTTCAGCTTCTAACCTTTTATTATATAGCTCCTCACACAATTTAGCATTGTATAGGGTGGGAGGATTGGTAATGAAGAGATAATTTGTGCCCATCTTGGAGGCTTTGATCTTTTTTTGTGTTTTATTTGCTTCTTTGATTAACTCTACAATTAAGGCAGAGTTTAGATCTGGATATTCAGCATAAAATAAATGATTTAGGCTTTGTATGTTTCTTTGAACTAGCTTTTTTAAATTTGGGCTGTTTTTATCGCTGTATAATAAATCCTTGTTGAAATAAGCATTTTGATCCTGTTTTGTTTGTGTAAAAAAGGAATTAAAAAAGCCCACCGCACTTTCATCTAAGCTAATTTTATAAAGGCTGTTTCTACATAAACTATATGTTGGCAAATCACAGTAAGAAGAAAAATCAAGCAAGATTTTATCATCTATAATTAAAAGATCGGCTAAAAACTCTTCATTACAAAAGGCTAAAATAGGATATAACTTGCTTGTAATAAGTGCTAATAAAGGCACAGCCAGATCATAATAAAAGCTCTCATCCTTAGAGCTTTGATACTCAGTAATAGCCCTATAAGCTTCATATAAGACAGTATTAGCAAAAAAATACACCTTGCTTAAAGATGAGATTTTTTTAAGCTCAAATACACCATCAACAATGCCTACAAAGAATTTAAGCAAGGCTCTTAAAAGCTTTTTTGCCTCATCTTCATTTTGAGTTTTTTTAAGATTTTCTTTTATTGTATGTATGATGCTTTGTAAGCTTTGTTTGCTTAATGGCTTTATTTCTTCTTCGTAATATCTTGACTCTTGTATATTATCTACTAGTTTAAGCAAATCTTCTTCAAGCTTGGCTAAGAAATTATTGATTTTTTCTAACTGTTTAAGCCTTGCCTCCTTTAAGGCATAGCTTGTGGTGAATTTGCTGTTAGAATTTTTATTTCTAGCTCTTAGCTCTTTAAATAGCTGTAATTCTTGTAAAAACTCGGCTAATTTTGTTTTTAAAAAAGAATTTTTATAATGAGCTGTGAATTTTTTAACTTCTGTGATCTTATCCTTTGTTTCGTGTAAATTATCCTTGCTTGCGCCTTGTAAAAAATTTAATTCTATGTTTATGTTGGGGTCTAAATCTTTCTTTTTATTCAGTTCTTGTTTGATATGAGTGTATAGGGGATTTGTTTCGTTAATGAAGGCATTATAATCACTTTGTATAAGGATGATTTTTTCTTTGGCATTGGCAATAAGGGTGTGTATTTGAGAAAATAAGGACTCTTCTTTTATCATATTAAAATTTGTAATTTTCATTATTTGCCCTTTTCTTTAATATTCTTTTTATGAATTCAAAAGATGATTTTATTTGGCTTTTTTTCATATTGATCTTAGACAAAATACTATGTCATTGAGAGCGTGTGCCAAGAATCCACGAATTTATAGAAAAATGCTTTAAATTGACGGCCTCTTCGCCCATAAACTCAAAATGACAAAATTTTTGTGAAAAAGAGCCTTTTATTTTTTCACTAGATCAAAAATTTTTGATTTAAATTTAGCCTTAATTTATCGTTTAATTTTTACTCTTTTGCAAAAATGTATTAATCCTTGTCATATCAAGAGAAGTGTCTAAAACTCTCCCCTTGTCATACTAAGCATTGTGAAGTATCTTGGGCAAATAAAGCCTATTCGTTTGCCTTGCAAACTAGCAATTAAAAGAATGTGTCCTAAATCAACACCTTCTCAAAAAAGCCTTTAAATGCTAAGCACTTAGTTTTTTTATTCATAAAGCTTTGTTTTTATGAGATAATAATCCTTCTTAGGCTTACCCAAAATAAGCCCCCAGCCAAGCTTAGCTTGCCCCTTATCCCCTAAGATAAAGCGCATCTTAGAGCTTATATTAACTCTAAGATATAAATCCACACAAAACTCATCATTTGTTAAAAACACTATGCTTTCTTTAAGTTCCATAAATTTAGCTTCATTTGGCAGATACTCCAAGGCCTGTGTATAGCTAAGATCCTTTATATAAATAGCTATTTTGCTTTGATGAGAAAGAAAGCTTGTGCCTAAGATGAGATTTTTGCCTAGGATCTGATTTTTGACGCCAAGTGCGTTTTGCTGATTTTTTGAAATGCTGATCTTATGAGGGACATATTCTATAATGCTTAATTTTCCATTAAGATTAAAATTAGCTTGCAAGACCCTTTCTATATAAGCTTTTGGACGTCTTAGACTTAAAAGCAAGGGAGCAAATGGTAGGTACTGTTTAGCGATCTTTTTATCATTTATGCCAAGCATAGCAAATAAAATTTTAGAAATAGGATCGCTAAAATCAGGGCTAAAAGATCTTGAATAGCCCTTAATACTTATAATCTCATAAAAAAGCCATAAAATATAGTGGTTAAAAAAGTCAAAAAATAAGCTCCATCCCATACCCTCATCTTCTTTTCTTGAAAGCTTATCAAGCATATAGTTAGGAAGCTGAGAGCTACTTCCTTGTAAGCCCATAAAATTCACTATGATTTGAACCAAAAAGGACTTTTCATCTTCACTAAAGCATACCTTTTCTATGTCTTTATTTGGATGTTTGAGATCTTTATTAGTTCTTAAAAATATATCTTTTTTCTCATATGTTTTAAGCAGTTTTTTTAAAAGCTTATGAAAACTAAAAGCATTCATAAGCTTACTTTTTTACCGTGTTGTATAGGATACTCAAAGCTTTCCTCAGAGTCTAAGCAGTTGATTTTCAGCTCACAAAAAGAATTTATACTAGCAAAAGAAGCAAAAAAATGCGACAAAACAAGCCCTAGCTTATATACCTCTCCTATAGAATAAAAATTTGAATCCTTTATACTCATAATGCATCTTATGCCCTTTTTTGTAATATACTCATCAATGATATAAGTAGAATGAGCCCTTATATCCACAATGCTTTGTTTTAAAAGCTTACAAAGATCCTTGCTTTGCTTGTCATCCTCAAAGCTATAACTGTCTAAGACATTAAAAAAAGCATTTTTGCTTAACATAGTTTGATAAGAAAAAGAAAGTATAGAAACAAGTTTCCACAGCAAATGTCCATCTACTTGCACCTCTTTTAGAGCACTTGGAATTTTTATATTCTTAGTTGAAAGATCTTTAATGCCTTCTAGTTTGTTGATCTCGCCTATTTTAAGTAGGCTTGGAAGATTTTTATTACAAGCTAGGGTATCAATGCTTATGGTTTGGGCAAAATTATTTGTCCCAAAAAAAGAAATGAGCTTATAGCTTTGTCCTTGTGAATTTTTTTTGCTACTTAGGCTATAAAAATCGCTATTTTGCTTGGCTATAAATTCAAACCGTTCAAAATTATTATAATTTTTAAGCACCCTTAGACCTGTGTCGCTACTGTGAGCTTTTACTGATCTAACTTGGATGATCTCATAAGCATTTATATTTGATCTATCAATGAAGATAGGATAAGCATCCCTTTGTCCGTCATTTATAAAAGCTTCGGCACTTTTTGCAAAGATATTAATTGTAGGACTTACGCTTAGTGAAAATAAATCCTTTCTAATAATACAGTTTTTAGGAAAAGCTTTAATAAAGCTAAATTCTATGCCAAATCTAGCACCCCTTGCATTTTGCAAGGAATCAAGCCCCTCAATGCCAATAAAATTAAATTTCTCAGGCAAGAAAAAATACTCTCTTAACAAAGAAAAGGCCTCAAAGCCTAAATCATCATAAGAAAGCAAGCTTTCGTTTTTATTGAAGCCTATTTTTTTAATCTGTTGCAAATCAAGCTTAAAGCTTTGCCCACTTTCATAAAAAATAAGCCTCAGCTCTTTTAAATACAAATGAAGATACAAAAGCAAGGTGCTAGAAGCATACACATCATCGCCTAGATAAAGCAAGAGCCTTTTTAAATTCAGCATTGAAAGATCTAAGCCTTCTTTGATGGTGCTTAAATTTAGGGTCACTGTGTAAAGATTTTCCTTATTTGCAAGGAGTACTTCATCTATTTTCAAGGGGTAAAGTTCTAAATCATAAGACGTTTTAAATTCACATTCTACCCCATTAATAATTCTTGATTTGAGGCTTGTGTTTTTTGGGACAAGGGCCTTAGTTGCCTTTGAGCTTAAATTGAAATAAAACTCTTGCATGCACAAGGATGGAAGAGGATTGTTATAGTTTGGAGAGATTATATTGATTAAAGACTGTGCTATATGAGGGATGTTTTCATCAAGTTCTCTATGAAGTTTTGAGGTTAAAAGGGCTAGGTTTTCAATGATCCTTTCTATATCAGGATCCTTACTGTCAAGCGATAAAAAAGGAGCAAGCTTTGGAAATTTGGAAACAAATAACTCCCTTGTTTCATACAAATAAGCAAGTTCTTTTTGGTAATAATAAAGATCTTTTTTCATACAATTTCACAGTATCTATTATTTTTAAAGATAATTTGCATATTTAGGCTTTGAAAATTATCCCTTAACAACACAGATCCAAGCAAAAAGCTAAGCTGCCAAGGGCTTAAAGAATTATCATAGCTTAGAGCTGTGATTTGAATTCTTTTTTCGTATTTATTAATAAGCTTACAAATTTCTCTTGCCATTAGGGTGCAAAACTCACTTGAATTAAAGCTAAGATCAGCCAAATTTCCTATCCCCAAATCCCCCAAAAGCACACAGTCATCAAGATGAGAATTTAACAGGGTTCTTATATTATTTTTAATATCCTCAAACTCATTTTGATAAAAAGCAATGCCCTTTTCTTCATCATCAAGTCCATGCATAATCCTATCAAGCAAGGACATTTTATTCCTTATCTAGCTTGCCAA
>NZ_QHLI01000073.1 GCF_006864425.1 Campylobacter troglodytis
TTTCACCTTTTTGAAATATTTTCACATTCTGTTGTGATTAAGATTCTAGTTTGTTTAAAGATTCTTTATAGAGTAAGCTCTGAAATGTGAGTGATTTTTGAAATTTTAAAGGCTTTAATATCAAGGTTTCTTGCAAAGTTGCAAGACGAAACGAAGCAAAAAAAATACTTCGTAATTTCTTAAATTTCTTTTGAGACAATTCGTAAACAGACTTTTGTTTTTTACCTTATAAATCATAACTTAAAGCTTATTCATTAGAGCTTAGGTTAAATTGAGCCATTTTTAATTCCTTATTCTTTATCCTTTTGTGATTTTTAAAACCCTTCCGCAGTTTTATGAAAGCTAAAAAGTCAAAGGATGCAGAGTGGCACACATTACCACCACATCAAGTAAAAATAAAATTACGCATTTTTGTACTTTCAAAATAGGTTAAAATCAAAGGCTCAATTAAACTTAATAAGATTTTATCTTGTCAATTTTAATAAAATTTGACTCAAGATACTCTAATAGGATTTTTTCTTATCAATTTTCATAAATTTTGATGAGAACTTTGTCCTAAAATTTTTGTATTATATCTAACTTATTATTCTTGTAAATGAAGGATAAAATTTTCTTTTTAGCCTTTAAATTTGGCTAAACGAAACCTTGCAAACTTCTGTTTGCAGTTACAAGACGCATTACAGTTACAAGACGCGTAGCACGAAGTAAAAAAGCCCTTTATCCCATTATTTTGTCCCTTTGCAACTAGTTTTTGGAATGTTTTACCATATGATATGCCTTTGCTACTTCTTGCAAAATTGCAAGACGCGTATCACGAAGTAAAAAGTCCACTAAGCCTTTGAACTATTGCTTAAATTTCACTTTATATTAGCTTGAAAAAGTCCCTTATGATAGACCTTAACCCTTTGGCAAAGCAATGTTGTATCCTTAGAATTTTTAAAACCCTTCTTGTTGCAAAGCTTTAAGCTTGAATTTTCACAGTTTTACCTTTCTTTGAATTTAATTTTTGTGAATGCTTTTTGTATTTTTGCTTTACATATACAAGAGTAAAAACAATTTACGCTGAATTTTCTAGGCTCTTTTTCAAGAAAAGATAAACTTATCATTCTGAGTCCTTTACACCAAAGAAACTTAAAAAATTCACTCTTTTGCGTGATATTTTATAATCTTAGCTTGTGGCATCTTCTTGCTAAAATTTCTAATTTCTATGCTTAACCCGGACAAATAGATTTTGTTTAAGATAAATATTTTTTTAAAAAAATCCCTTTTCATATTTATATCATCATTTAAGAGCTTTCATTTTTGTAAAAAGCCTTGCAAGGCTACTATAAAAAATCCTTGAATTTAAAATATTGATCTTGCTGTGAATTTTTTGAATTTATTTAAATTACCTTTGTTAAAAAATGTTGATTTTACAGTAAGTTTGCTAAAATATGCCTTTTAAAAAAGCATTCTGATAAGGTTGTAGCCACAGTAAAATATCCTTTTTTCTAAAAAACTTAGTTTGATTAAGAAGTTATGTTTTATAAAGAGGCTATGCTTTATAGTAGAAAATTAGTTTTACTAAAGAAATATTGCTTTAAGGGAGAAATTTCGCTTTTAGATACTTTGCAGTGTTTGGTATGAGAAGGGATGACAAAGGACAGATTATAGAACACGGAATGACAAGATGGTTTGAATTTAATTTTAAATCAGCTTTATTTAAAAAAGAAAGTGGTGTAAATTTTAACTTAAAATTCAAGCAAGTCTTATTTAAAGGATAGGGTGGCTTGAATTTAATCAAGCCTCATGTTATAGACTGCTGAGGACAAAAGGACAAGGCTGTTTAAGCTTAAATTCAAGTTAGTTTAACTTAAAAAAGAAAGGGGTTTGAAATTTAACTGTAAATTCAAAAAACTGTTATTTGACAGTTTATAAATAAAGCTCAATTAAACTTAAATCAAAGGGTTTTTAAGTTAAGTACTATGAAAAACAAATACATAATCCATTGCCAAATTCCACCAACTGTAATTTAGGTAAATTTTGGGATATTTCGCCCTTGATTTAGAGGTGAAAAACGCTCAACTTTGCAAAATAATCCGTGCTTGCACTAATAGAATTTTGCGTGAAATTCTCACCTTAATAGCCAAAGAGCGCGAAAAATCAACAAAGTGAAGTTTCTTTATAAAATGAGTGCCAATATTGAAGTTAATGAGAGTTATTTTTTACAACGTTTTGTTCCTAACTGCGTAATAGAAGGTACAAAAAGGATGCAAGGCAAATGTGTGCGTGGGGCTGGTAATAAAACGTCTATGTTTTTACTTCGTGTACGCACCCGTGCCTTTGCAAGAAGGTATGTTAAAACGCTAGGCTAGTGTTTATACGCTCAAACACTTGCTCTGCCAAAGAGTTGCTATCCATAATAAAGGACTTTGCAGATACCCCAAAGGCCACAATTTCAGGAGAGCTTCAAAGCCTATGATGGCTTGGTTGATTTTTGCTTCGTTTTGTTTTGCAACTTTGCAAGAAGGAGCAAAGGCACATTGCCGAATAAAATATAGCGCAAATGAGTTTGCAAAGGCACGAAACCACATCAATGAGACTGTGAATGTTTTTACTCTGCTTTTTTGCAACTGCGTAGTAGAAGAGCTTTTGTCAAACATAGCTTAGCTAAATTTAAAGGAATAAGAAATCTTATACTTCATTTAAAAGAGACAGAATTAAGACGAAAATTCAAGCTTAAGATTTGTATGAAATCTTACTCAAAATGATAAGGCAAAATCTGCTTAAGTTTAATTGAGCCAAAGATAATTTTCGATTTTGGCTCAATTAAACTTAAACTAAATTGAAAGGTTTTTAAGTTAAGTCCTATGAAAAACAAAAGTCAGTTTCCGAATTGTCTCAAAAAAATTTAGGGAAATTTTGAAGTATGTTTTTGCTTCGTTAAGCCTCTTGCAACTTTGCAAGAAGCCTTGATTTAGAGGCGAAAAAACGCTCTATTTTGTCAAATGCCTCATTAAAGTTTGTGTAAAATTTTCAAAGATCTTCGCATTTTGATAGTCAAAGAATGCAAAAAAACAGCAAGATGAGCGGTGAAATCGAAGAGGGTGGAAGTTATTTTGGCGGTGTGCGTGGAAAAAAAGGGGGGCGTGGGGCTGACAAGAAAATGTCTGTGTTTTTACTTCGTGCTACTCGTCTTGTAACTGCAAGTAGAAGGAGCTAAAAGGGTGCGTGGTAAGCGAGGATGTGGGCTGGTCGCAAAACTCCTGTGTTTAGTATGTTAAAACGCAACGGTTGCGTTTATACATAGGTCGTCAAATACTGCTCTGCCAAAGAGCTGCTGCCTATAATAAGGGATTTTGCGGAGCTTAAAGAAAGTGAAATTTACAGCGACAGCTTCAAGGCTTATGATAGCTTAATGGATTTGTGTGCAAAGGTACAAGACCTTGTAAAACACTCTAAAAACGAGTTTGCAAAGGGACGAAACCACATTAACGAAATTGTGAACTTTTTTACTTCGTGCTACTCGTCTTGTAACTGCAAGCAGAAGTTTGTAAAATTGACACTTGCCAAATTTAATGGCTAAAAGAGAAAATTTTGTCCTTCATCTAAAAGAAACAAAATTTAGATATAACATAAAAATTTAGGACAAAATCTTTATCAAAATTTATGAAAGTTGATAAGAGAAAATCCTGTTAAAGTATCTTGAGTCGCTAAATTTAAAGGAATCAGAAATCTTATACTTCATTTAAAAGAGACAGAATTAAGACGAAAATTCAAGCTCAAGATTTGTATGAAATCTTACTCAAAATGATAAGGCAAAATCTGCTTAAGTTGGATTGAGCCTACTTGTTTTTCACCTTGTGAATCATAACTTAAAGCTCTTTGAGCTTAAGTTGGATTGAGCCAAAGATAATTTTCAATTTTTTAAAAATTAAACCATCTTCAAGCCAAAGCCCTTCAAGGCTACAAAGTCCTTGCTACTTTTTTCAAGTAGTTTTAGCTCCTCTATGCCAAGATGCCTTAGGATTTGAGCTCCTATACCGTAGCTTTTAAACTGAATTTTCTTGCTCTTAACCCCTTGCATACAGATTAAAACCCCTCCATTCTTAGCCAAAAAGGCTATTTGCTCCAAAAGCTCGCCAAATTTATGAGAGGCTAGCAGCTCAAAATCACTCCCACTTATGTGAAATTTAACATTTTCGCTTTTTTTTAGCTGTCCAAAGGCAAAGACTATGTGTTGGGTTTTTTTATGATCCTCAAAGATGATCCTTCTTGCCTTAAAGCCTGCTATATCGCTTTCATCCTCGCTTAAAACACGAATTAGGCTTTCATTTTTCAAGCGATATTCTATAAGATCGCTAACTGCTATCATATTAAGCTTAAATTTATCGCAAAACTCTAATAAATCACTCCTTCTTGCCATCTCCCCATCATCTTTTACTATCTCACAGATAACACAAGCTTCTTTAAGCCCTGCTAAGCGGCAAAGATCCACAGTTCCTTCTGTATGACCTGTCCTTTCTAAGACCCCTCCTTTTTTTGCTATGAGGGGGTTTATGTGTCCGGGACGAACCAAATCATCAGCACTAGCACCCCCATCAGCTAGAATTTTTATGGTCATATCCCTCTCAGCTGCACTAACTCCTGTTAAAGCGTCTTTTGCATCGCAGGTTATGGTGAAGGCTGTTTCGTGCGAGGAGGTGTTGTTACTTACCATCAAGGCTAGCTCAAAATGCCTAGCTATGCTTTCATTTAGGGCAACGCACAGCACCCCTCTTGCATTTGTGATGGCGAAATTCACCTTTTCCTTGCTTGAAAACTCAGCCGCAAAGATCAGATCCCCCTCATTTTCTCTATCCTCAGCATCAACCATAACTAGCATCTTACCAGCTTTAAGCTCTAAGATCGCCTCTTCTACGGTTATAAAAGCCATTATTTATCCTTAATTTTTGCCTAAATTATAAACTAAAATGATTTAAACTGAGTAAAAATTGCTAGTTTAACCACAAATTCAAGTTTTTACGCTAAATTTATATCTTTAAATTCAAAGACGGACAAAATGAAACATAAAATTTATTTAAAATCTTGCAAGATAAATTCAAGGAAACCCTCTTGAAAAGTGGCTTTATTAGCATTATAGGACGCACAAATGCTGGAAAAAGCTCTTTAATTAACGCTCTAAGCGAGGCTAAATTATCTCTCATTTCACACAAGCAAAACTCCACCCGCAGAAGGCTAAAAGCCATAGTTATGTATGAGGGGCATCAGCTTATTTTAATAGATACCCCAGGACTTTGCAAAAGCACAAAAAGCCTCAATCAAAAACTAGTTGAACTAGCACTTAAAAGTATGAACGAGTGTGATTTGGTGCTTTTTGTAGCAAGTATTTTTGATGAGATAAAAGAATATGAGCTTTTTTTGCAAATCCCTCTAAAAGTTCCTCATATAGTGCTTTTAAACAAAGTAGATCTAGCCTCAAAGGAGCAAATTTTACAAAAGATCTCAGTTTATGCGCCTTTTAGTGAGCATTTTAAAGCCTTGCTTTTATTTTCTTGCAAACAAAAAAGCTATAAAAAGCCCTTGCTTGAGGAATTAAGTAAGCATTTGCCAGAGCATCCTTATTTTTTTGACCCTGAATTTCTTACCGACACAAACGAAAAGGATCTTTTTAGGGATTTTATCTTAGAGGCTTTGTTTGAGAATTTTAGTGCAGAGCTTCCTTATGCTTGCGAGGTTTTTGTGCAAACTGTTGTTGAAGAGCCTAAATTCTCACGCATTGAAGCTTTAATCATCACAGATACAGCCTCTCACAAGGCTATGCTAATAGGCAAAGAAGGAGCAGCTTTGAAAAGATTAGGACAGGCTGCAAGAAGAAAAATAGCCAAATTTAGCCAAAAAAAGATCATGCTAAGCCTCTTTGTGCAGGTAAAAAAGAATTGGCAAAAAGATGAAGAGTTTTTAAAAAAAGTGGTGTTTTGATGTTTTGGTATAAAATTAAGAAATTTTTAGCTAAAAATTCAAGGCTTAAAAGCATTTTTAATAAAAATTCAAGTCTCAAAGAATTCTTTGATAAAAATTCAAGCCTTTCCAAGGGCTTTTTAAGGGCAAAAAATTCAAAAATAAAAAGCTTTCAACTCATATCATTTGACAAGCTACTCTTTGTAAGGCTTGTGAATTTAAACCTAAAGGATGAGAATTTAGAGGAGTTAATCTTTGAAAAGGCTTGTGAGGAGCTTGGTTTGCAACAAGGCTTTGATTACAGCTTTTCTTATGTCTTAGATAAAAACAGTGTTTTTGTCTTTTTGACAAAGGATGAAAACCTAGATAAAAACTGTGAGCTTTGCCTTGCTGAGCCCTTGCTTTTTTCACATTTAAATGCCCTTAAAGGCAGTAAAATCAATCACTCCTACGCCGTGCTTGTTTTAGGAGAAAACTATGCCTACCTAGCCCTTTTTAATGAAACTAGGCTTTTGATTCTTAAAAATTTGCCCCAGTTTAATACAAGGCATTTAAAGGATAGGGACGAGACTTCTTTACAAGGCTTTTTAGAAGAAAGGCTTATTCTTGTTTTAAAAACAGTTTGCAAGGAAGATCAAGTTTTGTTTCTTGTTTGTGAGGATCTTAAGATTAAGGAGTTTTTAAGCTCAAAACTTCCTTGTATTAGTTTGAAAAAAGAGGATCTTAGACTTGAAGGACTTGATTTAGAAGAATGTATAAATTTTAAAAGATATAAAGTTGAAGCTAAGTTAATAAAAAAATTCACAGTGGCATTTATTTTAAGCCTTAGTGCTGGTTTTATTCTTAGCTTTTTAAGCATATTTTTAGAAAAAGATCTTAATCAAAATGATTCATATTTTGATAGTTTTAATACAAAGACTTACAAAGATGATCCTGTAATAGAAGAAAAAAGAACAAGGGTTCTTTTTATACAAAATGAGCTTAGAGCCTTTTTCTTAACTCAGAGTCTAAAAGAGCTTTTTGCAAGGCTTTATGAGGAGAAGGCAAGGCTTGTTGGCTTAGAATTTAAGGATGAGGAGTTTAAAATTTTAATTCATAAAAATGCACAAGGGGATAATTTTCTTAAAAAAATCTATCAAGATGAGCTTTTTAGCCTAAAACACAAGGAAGTTACGGATGATTTTTATGAGCTTAGCTTGGAGTTGAAGGATGATTGAGGGCTATCTTGCTAGGCTTAGCAAAAGAGAGTTAGGCTTGGTTTTTATAACAATCTTGCTTTTGGGAGGCTTTTTGGGCTTTAAGCTTTATGAAGGCTTGTTTTATGAAGGGCATTTAGAGGCTAAAAAAGAAAAAATTCTAAGGCAAAATGAGGAGAAAATCAAAGAGCTTAGACTAAGACAAGAGTTTGAGCTTGATGAGTTTTTAAGTCATTTTAAGGCAAGGCACAAGGATTATCTTGACGAGCTTTATGCCCTAGCTACAAGGGCTGATCTTAGCTTTGAAAGCATTAAAAATAGCACAAAAAAAGAAGAGCTTTTAAATATACATAGTGCTATAATAGAGCTTGAAAGCGACTTTGAGGGGCTTTTTGCTTTTTTGAACTTAATTCAAAATTCCAAGCTCTTTTTTGAATTTAAAGAGCTAAGATTAAAGGCACAAACAAGGACTATCAAAGCCTTCATTCATCTTCGTTTTGTGAGTTTTAATTAGGGTTTTTAGTATATACAAAAACTTAAATTCAAGCTTTATCTTAATTTTTAGCAGCACTTGTTGTAAAGTAAAAATTCTTAAAGTTATCTTGCTTTAAAATTGACTCAAGATGCTTTAATAAGATTTTTTCTGGCTTAATCCAACCTAAGTGCTTGATTTCTTATCAAATTTAATAAATTTTGATAAGGATTTTGTCCTAAATTTTCTCCTTATGTTTGTTTTTTTAAATGAAGGACAAAATTTTCTCTTTTAGTCATTTCATTTGTCAAGTCTAAATTTCGCAAATTTCTAAGTTGCAAGAGCAAGAAGCAAAAATCTTCTCTATGATATGATGTTGCGCCTTTGTAAATTCATTTTTAAAGTGTTTTACACTATAATGAAACTTTACTCATTCTTGCAAAGAGAGGAATAGGAAAGGCGAAGTAAAAAAATACTTCAAAATTCTTTAAATTAGAACTGAGAAATTAGAGAATGAAAGATATACTTCTTTTTCATCTAAGTCTTTATACCTTCAAATGTGTTTGCATTAAATTAGGCTCAATTAAACTTAACAGAATTTTCTATTATCAATTTTAATAAATTTTGATAAATATTTTGTCCTAAATTTTTAGTATTATATGTAAATTCAGCTTCTTTTAAGTGAAGGACAAAATTTTCTCTTTTAGCCCTTAAATTTCGCCAAACGAAACTTTGCAAAGCCCTAGAAATTCACAATTTTGTTTATGTGGTTGTGTCCCTTTGCAAACTCGAATTTGGCGTGTTTTACTCTATAATATGCCTTTGCACACAAATCTACCAAGCCATCATAAGCCTTCCAACTATCCTACAATTGTGGCATTTAGGGCATTTATAAAGTCCTTTATGATAGGCAATAGCTCTTTGGCCAAGAAGTGCTGACGACCTGTGTATAAATGTTAGCCTAGCGTTTTAGCATTCCTTCTCGCAAAGGGACAAGAGGGGTAATGAAGTAAAAACACAGACATTTTCTTGCCAGCCCCATGTCCACGCTTACCACGCACCCTTTTTGCCCCTTCTGCTAGCAGTTACGAGCCGTAAGGCGAAGTAAAAAATAACTCTCACCCTCTTCAATCTCACCGCTCATTTTATAATGTTTCTCGCATTCTTTGGCTATTAAAATGCGAAGATCTTTGAAAATTTTGCACAAACTTTGCTCTGAAATTTGACAAAGTAGAGCGTTTTTTCGCCTCTAAATCAATTCTTGCAAAGGGACGAGCCGTAAGGCGAAGTAAAAAATAACGCAAAATTTCCCTAAATTATATCTTCGAAATTTGGGAACGGACTTTTGTTTTTCATAGGCGTTAACTTAAAAACCTTTCAATTTGGTTTAAATTTAATTGAGCCTAAACAAATATATGATACATTCTTTAATTATTTCAAAAAAATTTAAGGAATTACGAAGTATTTTTGGCTCAATTTAACTTAAGCTCTAATAAAGGAGCTTCAAGTTATGATTACAGCGATGAAAAACAAGTATATAGTCCGTTCCCGAATTGTCTCAAAAGAAATTTAGGGAAATTTTGAAGTATTTTTTTGCTTCGTTTCGTCTTGCAACTTTG
>NZ_QHLI01000074.1 GCF_006864425.1 Campylobacter troglodytis
CACCCTTGCTTGCCCTGCTTCATTTGCTGTGTTTGCTATTTCTCTTTCTTGCCCTTCTTTGTCTGCCTTGCTTGAATTTAAACTCAACTCAGAGCTTGCCAAAGCCTCGCTACTTACCCCCTTTGAATTTAAAGCCTCGTTTGAATTTAAGCTTGCTGGGGTGCTTGAATTTAAAGCAGAGTTTGAATTTAAAAGGCTTACAAGCTTTTAAAGAAGTTTGAAAGGTTTTAAAGGCTTTTTGGTTGAATTTCAATGAGTTAAAAATGTTTGAAGGCAGTTTGAAAGCTTGAAATTTTGTAAAGCTTAAACTTTAATTTAAATTTAAGCTTGAAGTTAAAAGGATTATAATCTTAGCCAA
Organism: Campylobacter troglodytis; assembly: GCF_006864425.1. Classification (GTDB taxonomy): domain Bacteria; phylum Campylobacterota; class Campylobacteria; order Campylobacterales; family Campylobacteraceae; genus Campylobacter_D; species Campylobacter_D troglodytis. The sequence continues at coordinate 359 of NZ_QHLI01000074.1, forward strand.
GAATTCTTTTGCCAAGCAAACTTACACCTTGCATATAAATGTAGGCATTACATTTTAGCACAGTTTGTTTTAGCATACCATTTTCAACCACCCTCAAGTCCTTTCAGTTTAATGCTTATTTTATAGGCTTAATGAAAGCTTAGCTCAAATAAATGCACATTGTTTCTGATCTGTTTGAAATAATAAAGCTCGTATTCTAAACTCATAAGCATTCTATCCTTAGCTATCCAAATGATACAGTAGCTCCATTCATCCTCTCCTATTTCTATCTCAGACCAAATGTCGCCAAAGCCTTCTTTGTCCTCTTTTGTTAGGGCTAAGCTTATGTTTGTGCCAAGATCAAATTCTATAAAGGGAAAATAATCCTTAATTGGCATCTTCGCAGGATAGATAAGCTCCATAAAAGATAAAGGCATTTCCTCCTTATAGCCCTTTATGAAGGCTAGATGCCTTAACTTGTAAATATCATTGATGGTTTTATTATGATAAATATATTCTGTTATGCTAGTATCACCCAAGGGACCCTGATCTTGAAAAACATAAGCACCGTTTTGAACCCAATTTATATCATCTTTGATTACAAAGCCACCCTTGCCATCAGGATAGATATTAGAACAGTCATCATACAGTCTTTGCTTATATATCTTTTCATTTAGCTCACTAATAATTCTACTGTTATCCGCCACGCAACCTTCTACTGAGACAATAAGATAGGCAATATACCAATCCTTCACAATCTGCTTTCTTAATGATATATCCTTAGGATACTCCTTATGTTTACTGTAATATAAATCTAGGCCCCTAGAAACATATGCCATTTTTCTTCCTTAGTCTAAGTTGCAAGCTTACTTCGTGCTTAGTTCTTTGCAAACATTTTCTTGTTCTTTCTTTTCTTCTTGGCTAAATTCAGCATAAAGCTTTTTGCATTCTATATACAAAAGAGGATTTATTCTATGTTTAAGTCCTTTGCCTACTATGTCCTTGTCTCTTATTTCAAAATGCACATGTAGTGCCTTTGTGCCTTTGGCATTTCCTGAGCTTCCACTTAAACCTATAAGCTCTCCTGCAAGAAGCCTATCTCCGGCTCTTAATTCTCTTTGGCTTTTTGGATTAATAATGCTACTTAAATGTGCATAAAAAAGATAATATTCTTTGGATTCTTCATTGAAGTCTTTGGCTTTTATTTCACTGTCTTGTGCATTGTCCTTGTCAGCATAGCATAGTTGATAGTTTATATACTCCTTTCTTATTTTTAAGATCTCTAAATCTGATCCTGTAAGTTTTAAGGTAATGCTTTGTCCATAGCTAGAAGAAAATGCCGTGTTAACTACCTCACAGTCTAAGGGAGCATAAAGCTTTGTGCCTATCTTTGCAAAAAAATCCACTCCTTGATGTTTTTTAGCACTTCTTTTGGCAAAATACCCAAACATGGATATTTTTGGATTAAATTTGCCGCTGTAAGTAAAAAGCGTTATTCTAGGATTTACAAGGGGATTATGCCAGGTAATGATCCTCCACTTAGGATCTTTTAAGATCACTTCTTCGTTTGAATTTACAGCCATGTCTGTATCTAAAAAGGCAAAGACTATAATTTGTTTGTTGTAATGATGCCAGTTGTATTCTACTAGATCAAGTTCTAAATTTTCTCCTCTATAAGCCCTTTGTCCTTTTTTAAAAAGAGTCAAGCTTTTAAGGCTTAGCTCATCAAAATTTAACTCCTCATCTTGCAAGATCTCCTTATAAGCCCAATAAGTTTGTAATTTTTGTGCTTGAAAGCTTTCTTCTTTCATTTCTTTTGGCTTATCATATACTCCACTAAGAAACACCCTATGATTTTCTTTGCTTACTGTTCTTTCTAACTCAATGGTTTTTAAGCTTAGATCTAGGCTATAATCTACAACAAGCTCAATGGTAGCTGACTTTACTGTTGAATTTGTGTGCATAAACTTAGCTTTTAAAAGCTCTAAGCTAGCTATAAACTCATTGTATTCTTTGCCTAGATATATGCCGTCTTTATAGCCTTGTTCTTCGTAAATAACAAAATCCTTTCTTTGTGTCTTAGTTTCTATGGTGCTAGTGCATTCTTGATCTGTATAGATAGGTATCTTATGAGGCTGTGTCTGTTCTTCTTTTGTTTTAAAAAGCCAAGGGTTTTTATCTTCTTTTATCTCATTGCTTTGTTCATCTTTACTGAGAGCTAGGTAGTAAGTTCCTTCAGGGATTGTTTCTTCGTTTTTTTGCCCTTGCCACTTTTTATACAAAAGTTCCTCTTCTAGCTCCTTATAAACTAGATTTTTTTCAAAGTTATGCAATATTTTCTCTTTTTCCTTAAAACCCAAAGCCTTTCCACTGTAAGCACTAAAATAAGCTATAACTTTGCCTCCCTTAGATAAATAAAGCTCTTTTCCATTAAAATAGCATTTTATCTTGCCTAAAAATCTTAATGATAAGGGCTTATTGGCATTTCTATAAGCATTAGGGATTATGCTTTGATGAGAAAGTGGCTCCTCTTCATACTGCTTAGAAACAAGCTTGATCTTAAAGGGCTTTAAATACTCACTTTCTTTTATGCTAAAACCTGCAATGCCTTTGGCATTTGTTGTAGCCCTTTGGGCTAAATTTATATTTTCAAGCTGAATTTTTGCTCCTATGATTGGCATTTTTGTGTTATCAGCTAGGGCTTGAATTTGAAGCTTTATTTCTCCTTTTCTATGTGAATTTATGGTGTTTGGAAAGAGAGCTTCTTGTTTGTTAGCTTCAAAAGGATTAGCCTCTAAGCCAACTTTGTTATTTTTATTTGCATTAAAATCAAAAAGAAAGGATGAAAGCCCTAAAATCTTAGCAAAATTATAAAATAAATCATCTTTGTTTAATATTACAGCCTTTGGACTGAGTGTTTGAATTTTTTGACAATTGATCATTGGCACTAAGTTGCCCTCGAAATTTTTTTCATTATATCCAGCTATATTTAAAGCCTTCCATACATAATCAACACAGCTATTGTTCGCAAAATTATAATCCTTTGTGTCAAATTTTAAAGCCTTAACCAAAGAACTGTCCTTGGTCGCAAATTCTTTTAGCCTCTCATAGCTTGTTTGAGTAATTTTTAATGCTTCTGATTTGCAAGCAGCATCACCTAAATATCTTTTATCATCATCCCCAACTATGCCTTTTTGAGTATATCCAGCATTAAATCCTTCAAGTTCATTGCCATTCTTATCAAGTGCATAGATTCTAAACCACATATGCCCAGCAAATGATTTTATATTTGTCCCATCATCTTTTACATAACTAGTACCAGCCTCTTCTATAAAAATTTGTATATAGTAGCTTAGCATATAAACCTCTATTTAAAAGATGTAGATTCTATAATTACAATTGGCACAAGCTCTTTTGATAAGTTAGCATCTTCTAAGACCTCAATTTTAACATAATATCTTCTCCAAGTTTTTACCTTTGCTCTCATATATGTTGCATATTTTTGCTTACTTCCTATAAAATACAAAGGAAATTCTATGATTTTTTCTTGCTTTGCCTTAGGATTTCTATAAGGAAAAAAGGTGATTTTAAATTTAAAGTGTTGATTTGGTTGATAAGCTTCTAAAATGCGCATAATTTGTTCTTTTCGCTCTGGTATCCAATAATTGGGCATATAATGTATCTTATCAGTATAAGGAGATCTTATAATCTCAATCCTATTAACAAAATCTTTTGCATTTTGTATGGGCAAGGTTCTTAACTCTTCTATTCTGACAGCGTTTAAATCATCTTCATAGTCAAAAGATACAAAAATATCCACATAAAGATAACCGCCCCATGCCCTCCACAAATCAAGTGGCATTATAAAGGTTTTTTCATAAATATTGCCCTTTTTGCTAAAATCAAATTTATCCTTTAAATACAAATTATCAACACTAAAAGGATTAAGCATAAAAGAATTAGTCGAAGGCTTAGCCAATAAATGTACATAAGAGCCAAACAAGATAAACAAAGCACATATTAATTTTGTTTTCATAGCTAAGTCCCTTAAAATTTTCCTTAATGATACTGTTTTTTGATTATTTAAATTTAAATTTTTGTCGTTAATTGGGTATATCCTGCATTAAATCTTTCAAGTTCATTGCCATTTTTATCAAGTGCATAGATGCTAAACCACATATGACCCATTGTAGATTTCTTGCCATCATTTAAAGGGGTTTTAGCTTCTTCTATAAAAATTTGTATATAGTATCTTAGCACATCAGTTCCTATTTAGCAGATGATGATCGTATAAATACAATTGGCACAAGCTCTTTTGACAAGTTGGCATCTTCTAAGACCTCAATTTTAACATAATATTTTCTCCAAGTTTTTACCTCTTTTGCATACATTAAGTTCAGCCGACTTGAAGTTGCGGTTGGCAAATTGTGTTTATTTGAAACAAAATACAAAGGAAATTCTATGATTTTTGCTTGCTTTGCCTTAGGATTTCCCAAAGGGATAAAGCTAAGTTTAAATTTAAAGTGTTGATTTGGGTGATAAGCTTCTAAAAGTTTAATGATATTCTTTTTTTGTTCTGGTTTTAAAGTACATCTAAATCCACACACATGTACGCTATCATAAGGTAACCATATGTAAATAAGCCTATCAAGAAAATCTTTTGCATTTTGTATGGCTAGTGTTGTGAAGTCCTCATCTTTTTTTATCCTTTCAATATGTGTTAAATCATCTCTGGTCTCAAAAAACACAGAAATAGTAATATTAGGATACCTCCACAAATCAAGTGGCATTATAAAGGTTTTTTCATAAATATTGCCCTTTTTGCTAAAATCAAATTCATCTTTTAAATTAAAAAACTCGGTACTCCAAGGATTAAGGATTAAAGAATTAGCACTAAGTTGCAAACAAGAAGCAAGGAAAATAAACAAAGCACATATTAATTTTGTTTTCATAGCTAAGTCCCTTAAAATTTTCCTTATTATACTGTTTTTTATACTTGCAAATTTAAATTCTCTTCTTAAAACTGTGGCCTTTTTATCGCAAAGCCTTTCATAATACTAAGTTTATTTAACACAAATTCTATACTCTAAGATCTTCTTTAAATAAAATTTGTTTAAGCAAAAGGCTATGCTTTGTAAATGAAGCTAGATAAAGTAAGGACAAAACTTAGAAAATAAAATTCTTAATAAAACTATCTTGCTTTTAATCTTGCAAACCTTAAACCCTCTTTTTGCAAAGCATAGCTTTAAAAAGCTTAAAATGCAAGGTTTTGCAAGCTTAAATTAAGCAAGCTAAGAGTTTTTTAAATTTAAGCTAGTTTAAATTTATATGATTTTGTTGTCAAATCTAGCTATAATTAGCTTATGAGAGTTTTTGCTAAATTTATCTTTTTAACTGTTTTTGTTCTTAATCTTGGCTTTGGCTTTGAACTTGTCTTAAACACAGGTAGCAGTAACAACTCCCCCTTTGCCACCCTTCATCTAAAACACGATACCCATTTTACCTGCCTTCAAAGGCAAGATTATTTTGAGTGCGAGTTGCCTGGCATTGTAGAAAGTGAGCTTAACGATAGACAGTTTAGCTTTTTTGATCTGAAATTTCAAAAAAATGAATTAAGCACTCAGATCTTCATCTACCCAAAGGTTCCAGCAAAAAGATATAATCTAGCTCAAAATCTTTACAATCAAAGCAATGTTTTAAGCAATCTTGATGACACAAATTCCACGAATTTTACCTTTATTTTTAGCAATGAGGTTCCATATTTTCAAAGCTATGATGGGTTAGACTTTGATATACAGTTTCCAAATGTGCAAAATCCCTCAGTAGGAGCCCTTGATCTTGATTCAAATCCTGTTGCCGTCCCACAAAGTGCGGATATAAACACCTTTTTACGCATAAAGCAAGAATATGATCAAGAAAATTACCCCCAGGTCATCTCAGATGCCTCAAACGCCATAAATAGATACATAGGTTCGATCTTTATGAATGAATTTATGCTTTATAGACTAAGGGCAAAAAATAAGCTTTACACAGATAGCTCAGATTATAGAAACCAACCCCTACTCGAAGAAATGCTCGAAGAAGCAAAGACTTGGAATAGAAGCTTTGCAAGTGATCGCAATTATCCTGAGGTGCTTTACATCACTATGAGAATCTATATGGCTTTGGAGCAAAAGTCTAATGTGGATTATGTGATTACAAATTTAAGCAACGAACAGCCTGATAATTATTTTACACATTTAGCCTTGCTTGATTATGCTGATTATCTAACAAGGCTTGGCAGCAAGGATCAGGCTCAAATCATACTTAACGATCTATATTATAAAACCCAAAATCCAGATCTAGCCTCAAGGGCTGCCTTATCCTCTGCTAGATTTGCCCTAATCGACAAGGACTTGGCACAAGCTTATGAGCTTATTAACACTGTGCTTAACTCAAACAGCTCATACTTTGGCAAGAATCAGCCCCTAGCCCTTGATCTAGCAAGGCTTTTGTATGCTAATCAAAACTACCCTTTAAGCTCTGCGATCTATGAGATCGTTTTTAATAATATGAGCGAGGGAGGCGAGAGCTATGAAGAGGTGGTTAGAAATTTAGCACTTGCTCTTAGTAAAACTACAAATTACGAAAAGGCAAATGAGCTTTTAGACTTTTACAAAGAAGAGTTTAAGGGCTCAGAATACCTCTCCTTAATGACAGAGGCACAAGATAGCATCTTTTTTAATCTAGAAGAAACAAATTCAACTATCTTGCACGAAAAATACAAAGAACTTCAAAACAAATACGCAAACGAACTTGCCGCAAAGGCTTTAATCGCAGATGTGAAGCTTTATAATGATGAGAATAACACCCAGGCCGTGCTTGATTATAAGGATGCCATCGAAAGATACAACAACATAGAGCTTAAAACTATACTAGAAAAAGCAGCCATCACAAGGCTAAATGAGAGCTTAAAGGCTGATGACTGTGCCTTGGCGGCTACTTTGTTTCAAGGCTATGAAGCCTATGATATAGGGCAGAAGATCCCTGATAAAAAGGCTATGTTAGGCTGCTTTAAACGAACATTAAGAACGGCTCAGGCCAAGGCTTATATAGATAGAAATAGAATGGATGATAGCATTTATTATGATCTACAAAGAGCAGAGCTTGATCTAAACGACAAGGACTACAATGCCACCATAAATACTAGCAATGAGGTTTTAAGATCAAGGCTTATTAAAAGCGAGGATGAGAATTTCAAGGCAAATTACTATAAATTCCTAGCCCAGCTAAGACAGGGAAGCTATAATGAGGCTATGAGGACCTTAAAGAGTTTAGAAAACTTTCCTATGAGCTATCAAATGGTAGAACTTTACAATGAGTTTTTGCTTTACTGTATGGAAAATAACCTCACCACAAGCATACTAACCTATGCTCCAAAGGCAATTGACTTTCAAAATTTAAAGGGGGTTAATGTTTATACACCTGAGCTTGAATTTATGTATCTTAGTGCCTTAGACAAGAGCGATCAGCCAAATCAAGCCCTAACAGTTTTAACAGATCTACTCAAAGTAAATCTCAGCCCACAAGATAAGGCAAGAGCCTTTTACACCCAAAGTCAGATCTTTGAAAAGATGCAAAATACAGGAGGACAAAGACAGGCTCTAAGTCAGTGCATTGAAATAAACGAGCTTTCTCCTTGGCAGGATCTTTGCAAACAAAGGCTTGAACTGCTTAATCAATGAAACTTGTTAAGCTGACAATACCTTTAAATTTAAAGCCAAAACCTTGCCTTGTTAAATCAAGTCATTTTTTGCTGCAAAAACTCAAAAATTCACGCAACTGAGTGAATTTTCTAACTTTATTTCTTGCGATCATTTTTAAAAAATTCAAAACCGCATTAATTTTTAAAATTCTTTTGCAAAACAGTGTTGATTTTACGCGTAGCTTTGTCATTTTATCTGTGAAATTAGCTTTTTTTAAAGAAGTAAGAATAAGATATGCACTTGATATATAGCAGCTAAAATGAAGAGGATTTTCCTAGATTTTATGTAAGAAACTTTCTAAAAAGTTAAGCTTTAAGCCTTCAAAGACAGTAGCTTGTGATAAGAGCAAGCAAAAAATTCACATCCTTGTCATTTTTGCAAAGCAGACGAAGAGGCTTTTTTGAATTTAAGCTACTTAGCAAGGCTTTGTATGATAAAACTGTCATTTTAAGCTTTCGTAAAAAGCAAAGAAACATTTTTTGATACACTTAGCAAGGTATGACAAGAAAGCACTTAAGCTAGCTAACACACGCTAAGACATACAAAGATCTTTTAAAAGAATAAATTGATATTTAAAAAGAGCCTTAAATCACCTTGAATTCAAGTTTAAATTCAAGCTTTAAAAAACAAGTGAATTTTAAGTAGCTTTAAGTAGCTAGTTGTTGATAGGACAAGTGAATTTAAACAAGCTTAATCAATGAATTTTTTTAAAGGAGGGTGAATTTTGAGTTAGGTTTAATAAATGAATTTTTTTGATAAGCTTTAAAAAACAAGTGAATTTAAACAAGCTTACTTAGTGAGTTTTTTGATAAAGTATTTATACACATCCTCATCTGCTTCCTCTCGTCCGTGGTAG
>NZ_QHLI01000075.1 GCF_006864425.1 Campylobacter troglodytis
GCACAAGCACGAGTTATTTTGCAAATTTCTGCGATTTTTTCTCCTCTAAATCAAGGCAGAAATACTTCAAAATTTCCCTAAATTTCTTTTGAGACAATTTGGGAATGAATCATATATTTGTTTTTCATTTTATTCTCCATACTTTAAAATGATATTGTATAAAATTAAAGTATCTTGAGCCATAAAAAATACCCTATGCCCCTTTACACGAGCAACACAAACGAAACCTATGTGGGGCGAATTCGAGCTGATATAAGCCGCAAAAATGTGCTGCATCTATGGTGCGTAACCGGCCAAATAAGAGTGGGAGCTGCCACAAACGCGGTTCGCATAGCAAAAGAGTGGGTTAAAATGCAGGGGTGAATTTGTGGCAAGGCTAATTTAATGCAAAGCTGAATTCAAAGTTTATTTTTGAGCGTTTTGGTTTTTTTGTGGGCGATGGATTGTGTGAATTTTTGATTTAAAATTCACAAAAGTTGTGAATTTTCACACAAATTTTAAAAGTGTTAATTTGGCACTTAAAGAGATTTTAAGGCTAGCATAAAAATATATGGTAGTATTATAGCACTATTGACAAAATTTGTTAAATTTATCAATGTATGAAAAAATTGTAAAATTAAGGAGTTTAATTATGCAACAAGACAAAGGGTTAAAAGCACTGAAAGATTTAGAGAATTTAAACTTTTTTATTCCTAATTACCAAAGGGGTTATAGATGGGGCAAAGAGGAAATAAATGCTCTTTTAGAGGATGTTTGGGATTTTGCAAACGCAGAGCATAAAGATAGTTTTTATTGTTTGCAACCCATAGTTGTAAAGAAAAATGACAAAAGATATAATGTAATCGATGGACAACAAAGGCTTACTACTATATTTTTGATTGTGAAATTTTTAAAAAACGAGCATTTGTTTAATCTTGCTTATGAGACAAGGCAAAATGAAGAGCAAGATTCAAGAGAATTTCTATGTAATATAGAGTCTAAAAGCAAAAGCGAAACGAACAATATAGATTTTTACCACTTTTATGAAGCCTATCAAACAATAAAAAATTTTTTCAGTGATAGCAAAATTAACAAGGAAAAATTCACAAACACATTACTAGAAGATTGCCAAATTTTATGGTATGAGCTTAGCAAAGATGAAAGTGAAAATGAAGTGTTTCGTAGGCTAAATATAGGCAAGATTCCCTTACAAGAAGCAGAAAATATAAAGGCATTATTTTTGAGTAAAAACGAAAATCTAAACGAAGATGATATAAAAGAAAGGGCAAAGTTTTGGTATGAAGCAGAGCTATCTTTGAGAGAGGAAAGAGATTTTCGCTACTGTGTCTTAGCAAATATAGATAAAAACGACATTATGTCAAATATAAAACCTTACATATTAAGCGATGATCTTTCGCGTATTGAAGTGTATTTGTGTGCGATTACCCCACAAAAAGAAGATGAAAAATTGCTTAAATATTTTTATAAAAATTATGCAGACAAAAAACTAGATGATAAATGGCAAGAACTAGAATCTTGCGTAAATAGTTTTCAAGGATTTGCAAGTAAGGGTACAAGCCAACTTGATAGAGAGATTTTCCACTATATTGGATTTTTAACCCAAAATAATGAAAAAATCTCAAACATTTACAAGCTATGGAAAGACTGCAATAAAAGCAAAGAAAGCTTTGCTAAAAACTTATTTAAAACAATTTGTCGTAGTATGAAAAATTCTATTGAAAACATTGATGATTTAGATTATAGAGAGGATGACAAAAAAGAGATCCACGCCTTACTTCTACTAGCAAATTTACAATTTTTAATCAATGATGAATCAAGTAATAAATACTTTGAATTCAACCGTTTTATCTTAGAACAGTGGAGCCTAGAACATATCTATGCACAAAATTCACGTAGCATTAAAACAGCCATAAAGGATGGTGATAAAGACGCATTAAAAGATTGGCTTAATGAAACAAAAGACTACATCGAAAGCAAAGAATTACAAAGAGAAATAAGTGAAGTTGTATCCATACTAGAATCTAACACAGCACCTAAGCTAAAATATGATAAAAATCTAGAAAAACTACTAGCTAAGATTGATCAAGATTTTAAAGATAACAATTCACTGCATAAAATTAGTAATCTTAGTTTACTAGATAAAGACTCTAATGCAAAATTAGCCAATCTCATTTTTAGCAAAAAACGCAAGAAAATAGAACAACTAGGCAAAGAATATAAGTTAATCCCCATCTTAACACAAAAGGTTTTTGATAAATCTTTAGGTGATTTAAATTGCAGCCACAAAGATATTTTTAATAAAGACGATCAAGAAGCGTATTTAGAGTTTTTAAAAGACTTGCTAAATAAATTCACATATTACGAGGAAAACAAATGAATAAAATATTAAATTTAACGAAATTTTTAAACGAACGCAATGTCGAAATTCCAATGCTACAAAGAGACTATGCACAAGGACGCAAATGCCAAGAAAAGGTGGCAAAGGAATTTTTAGATGCAATTTTTGCCGTGCTTTGTAATGATAAAAAGTCGCTTCATATTGACTTTATATATGGCTATAATAAAAAAGAGAAATTTATACTATATTGATGGACAGCAAAGAATTACGACCTTATGGCTTTTACATTTTTATCTTTACAAAAAGGCTAAGAAGCTAGAATTTATCGCCAAAGCATTAGAAAAATTTTCTTACGCTGTGCGTGATAGTTCTAAAAATTTTTGTAAAAATTTACTAAAAAAGGATTTTGATTTAGATATAAATCCAAGCAAGGCTATACTTGATAAGGGTGGCGAGTTTGAAAAAGAACAAAATCTAAGAAACGACCCTACCATTAAAGCAATGCTTAATATGCTTGATTTAATATATGAAAGGATAAATAATAAAACAAAGTTGGAAAATTTTATTAAAAATTTAGACAACATTAGCTTTTATGTCTTCGATATGGGCAAGTTTGAACTAGGAGAAGAGCTTTATATCAAAATGAACGCTAGGGGAAAACAGTTGAGTAAATGCGAAAACTTAAAAGCATATATTGAATCAAATTCTAATGAAGCTAAGGCTCACACCCTTTGGAGCAATATCGACAACAAATGGGCGGATATGTTTTTTGATCCAAAAAATCCTAATGCCTTTGATAAACGTGGAATTGTATTTTTACACTATGCAAATATATTTTTTAGCTTATTAAATAGCGAGGCAAAAAATGATAAAATTAAAGATTTGATAGATTCGGCAAATCACGCCATTGATGATTTCTACAAGCCCTTACAAAATCTAAAAAACATTGAATTGCTTGATAGTGTAGTGGATTTATATAAGACTTATAAGCAAGTGTTTAAACAAAGTGGATTTTTGGCATTTAGTGATTTTGATTCATTTAAAAATGCAAAGGATTCGCTTACTTATACTGAAATTTGCTATTTTTATGCCACGATATTTTTAGCATTAGAATCTAAAAATAAAATCATTAACACACAAAGTTTAGAGGATTATTTGCGAGTATGCAAGCATTTGATACAAAATCATAGGCTTGATAATGACGAGCATATCACTTCATTTTTTGAGCTTTTTAAGATTTTATCAAAAGGATATAACAATATCTATGAATTTTTAGCACAAAATTCTACGCATAAATTCCATAAGGATATTTATGAGTTAGAATCACGCAAGGCAAAACTTATTTTATCAAGTCGCAAGGGTGGTGAAAATTGGGAGGAAATACTAAATGCCACAAGCAAACATCCTATATTAGTGGGCTGGGTGGATTATCTACTAGATTTTAGTTATGATAACACACAAGACTTTGAAAAGTTTTGTAAATACAGCAAATTAACTATGCAAATTTTATATGAGATTAACAAGGATAAAGACCAAGATAGGATATTTTTACCACTTTTTCAACGAGCATTTTTAAGTGTGGGACATTATGGATTTTGGGCGACAAATTATTTTTATGGAAATTATTGCGGTGAGATTTATAGAGACAGAGAAGCATTAAACTGGCTACTAAGTGGCAAAAAGAATGATGAAAAAAAGCCATATTTCAAAGAATTACTTGATAAAATAATAAAATCCCAAAAGATGAATTTAATGGAGATTTTGCAAGATCTTATAAATGATGCAGATCTTTCTAACAAAGAATGGTATGACCAGCTTTTGATAAAACGAAAAGGCTTATTTGAGTTTCTTAATTTAAAAAAACTAAGCTTTCAAAAAACGAGTAGGATTAGGTTTATTGATGGCAAGGTCGAACTTTTACCGGGCATAAAAAGCTTTACAAATGTAAGAAATTTGCTTGATTATGGCTTTTATTTGTATTGCAAAGACAAGGAAATTAAAAATTTAAGCGAATATGAAAGCAATGAGGAACAATACGGCAATCAATACCCCTTGCAACCGCACTTTACTATAAATGACAAAGAAGTTTTGTGTGATAGTGCAAACTCTAAAATTATCTTTGATGGAGAAGAATTTGACATTGATATGAGTGGAGATCTTTTTGCTGAATTTGATAGGATTATAGAACTTATTAAGGAGTGCTTGAAAAATTAAGGCTAAAATTTATCAAAAATTACTTTGTTTTAATAAAATTTTACTAAAACAAATACTAAACAAGGGCAAAAATGCATCTTCTTGCGATTTTAGGGCTTTTGGGCTTTGTTTTGCTTTGGCAAAAAACGCACCTTGCTAGCCTTTTTTTATTAGCACCCTTTTACGCCCTTTACAAGGAAAATTTTCTAATTTTATGGGCTAGGAAAAATATCATCAAAAAAGCCACGCTTAATAAAAACGCCCTATTTTACCGCCTAACAAACAAAAATTCCTTACTAGTTGCCCTGTCCTTTTGCATAGCCCTTTTTGCAAGTGCCTCAATAGCCTTGAATTTAATGTATGCAAGCCATTTGGATTTGGCATTTTTGTTTCTAGGCTTTCCCTTGCTTTTTTTACTAAGCAAAAAAGCCCTTGCCACTCAGTTTCGCAAAAACCCTTACAACACCTTGCGAGTGGTGCTTGTGGCTGCCTTTTTCACGGCTTTTTTTTACGCTCTTTTGCAAACACTTTTCAAGGAAAAAATGGACGCCTTTTTTTACATAAACAATTACCTTGATATGTATAAAAGCTCAGCCTTCACCCCCCTAGACACCCTCTCTCAAGCCTTGCATTTCGTGCTTGTATTTAAAAATTTTATGCTTTTTTGGCTTGATAATTTTTGGGCAAAAGCCCTTATCTTTGGCTTTGATTTTGTGAATTTTTTCGTGCTTTGCAGTTCTTTCGCCCTGCTTTGTAGCTTTACGCTTAAAAATAAATTCAGCCTAGTTTTAAGCCTAATTTTTGGACTTTTGGCTGTGATTTTTTATAATGAGAGCTTTAATGTCAAGCCAAAATATCAAGAAAAAATTTCTTTGTATCTTAAAAACCTTGAGCTACCTTTGAGCGAGCTTGATTTAAGCAGCTTACAAAAAGAAAACGAGCTTTACAAGGCTAATTTAGCTAAATTCAAAGAGCTTTTAGATAAAAACGCCCTTGAAATAGGCATTTGGTGGCTTTCAAAGGAAAAGGACGAGCTTAAAAAGTCCTTAAAAAGGAGCTTGCCTTGAGATTTGATAGCTTTGTGTCCCAAAAACTTGGCATTTCGCGTAATAAAGCCTTAGAGCTTATAGAAAACAAAAAAGTGTTACTAAACTCAAAAGCCCTAAAGCCCTCTTTTAATGTAAAAAATTTAGCCCTAAATCCTTTGAATGAGAAGGATTTGCTGAATTTAAAAGAGCTAAGCCTAACAGTTAATGACAAGATTTATGCAAGCAGGGCAGCATTAAAATTAAGGGGCTTTTTGGAGGACTTTGAGCTAAATATAAAAGGCAAAGTGTGCCTTGATATAGGCGCTTCAAAGGGAGGCTTTACTCAAATTTTACTAGAAAATGAGGCTTTAAGGGTAATCGCCCTTGATGTAGGCTCAAATCAGCTTGATTTAGCCTTAAAAAATGACACAAAGGTGCAAAGCATTGAAAACACAGACATAAAAGACTTTAAAAGCGATGAAAAATTCGAGCTTATCACCTGTGATTTAAGTTTTATCTCGCTAAAAAAGGTGCTTTGTTATATTGACAAACTTGCTTATAATTTAATCTTAGTTTTGTTTAAGCCACAATTTGAGGTAGGAATTTACGCAAAACGCGACAAAAATGGGGTTGTCAAAGATGAAAAAGCGATAAATAAAGCAAAAAGCGAGTTTGAAAAAGAGTGTGCGAACTTGGGCTGGCTTTTGCTAGATACAAGAGAGTCTAAACTCAAAGGAAAGGAAGGAAATGTCGAGTATTTTTACCTTTACTCAAAAGCAAAGCATTGAAATTCTAGCACTTGGCTGCTTTGATGGGCTTCATTTAGGGCATAAAGAGCTTTTAAAGCATTTAAAACCTCATAATTCAGCCTTGCTTGTCATAGATAAATTTCAAAACGACCGCTTGGTGCCAAAGGAAAAAATGAGCGAGCTTTGTGAATTTAAGCTGATTTTTGTGGATTTTAAAAGCATAAAAGAGTTTAGTGCAAGGGATTTTTTAGAGCTTTTGCAAAGCGAGTTTGTGAATTTAAACACAGTCGTAGTGGGTGAGGATTTTCGCTTTGGCAAGGATAGAGCAGGCGGGGCTTTGGACATTGAAAAAATGAGTAAATTAAGGGCTATCATCGTGCCAGATTTTGAATTTAAGGGTTTTAGCGTGCATTCTAAAAAAATTAAAGAGTTTTTGCGAAGTGGGGACATAAGGCTTGCAAACATCTTGCTAGGTAGAGATTACGCAGTAGAAGGTGCTGTCATTAGCGGACAAGGCTTGGGAAGCAAAGAGCTAGTGCCTACCTTGAATTTAGACAGCAAGAATTATTTTTTGCCAAAAAACGGAGTCTGGGCTAGTTTGTGTGAGCTTGGCGGGCAGATTTTTAAAAGCGTTTCTTTTATAGGACTTCGCTCAACGGATGGAAAATTCAGCGTTGAAAGCCATATTTTAGATGAAAACTTTGCAAATTTAAAATTAAATAAGAACGAAAAAATCACTCTAATTTTTAAAGAATTTTTGCGAGAAAACAAGCATTTTGATGAGTTATCAGCCTTAAAGGCTCAAATTCAAAAGGACTGCGAAAATGCCCTTTTAGCCTTAAAAGAAGGCTTATGAAGGTTTTCAAGTAAAATTCAAAGGGCAAGTGTGAATTTAAGCAAGGCTCACGGAGAGCGTGAATTTATACAATACCTTCGGCCAAAGGGTAATTGCAAAAGTTTTAAGCAAGGCTTTTTTAGCCAAAAGCTAAGTTTAAAGCTTTTACGCAAAGCTCAAAGGGGCTTGAATTTTTTAAACACAACAAAGGAAAAAGATGAAAGATGAGCTTTTTAAAGAGCCACTTCAAAGGCTCTTTGAATTTGACGAAAGGGTAGCCTCGGTTTTTGATGATATGATAAGCCGCTCTGTGCCTTTTTACAAGCAAAATTTAGCCCTCATCTCTAGCCTCATACACCGCCTTGCTAAAAACAAGGCTAGCATTTGTGATTTGGGCTGTTCTACTGCTTCCTTGCTGCTTGAACTTTATAGATTAAATCCTTCTTTTAGGCTAGTTGGGGTGGATAACTCAGCTGCTATGATAGAAAATGCAAGACGTAAAAGTGAGGCTTTTGGAGCTAATATTGAATTTATCGAGGCTGATTTAAACGAGTTTGAGCTTATTAAAAGCGATATTTTCATCTCTAATTACACCTTGCAATTTATCCGCCCCCCACAAAGACAAAATTTGGTGCAAAAAATTTATGAGAGCCTAAATGAGGGAGGCTTTTTTGTAATGAGTGAGAAAATTCTCTTTGAGGATAAGCTCTTGGCAAAGACTATGATTGACATTTACGCAAGTTTCAAGCAAACGCAAGGCTATACGCGCCTTGAAATAGCCAAAAAAAAAGAAGCCCTTGAAAA
The DNA here is from genome assembly GCF_006864425.1 of Campylobacter troglodytis. Taxonomy (GTDB): domain Bacteria; phylum Campylobacterota; class Campylobacteria; order Campylobacterales; family Campylobacteraceae; genus Campylobacter_D; species Campylobacter_D troglodytis. Next base: position 7,948 of record NZ_QHLI01000075.1, read on the forward strand.
TGTCCTTGTGCCTTACACGGAAAAAGAAAATGTTGCTATGCTTGAAAATGCTGGCTTTAAACGCATTGAGAGCTTTTTTAAGTGGGCGAATTTTGAGAGTTTTATAGGCTTTAAATGAGGATTTATAAGGTGTTAAGCGTAATTGAGAAGCTTTTAAAAAGCAAAAATTCACAACTTTGAATTTTAACAGTGATAAAGAAGTTTAAAGCCTAGTTTCCTTTGGCATGGGCAGTTTATTTAAAAAAAGCGATCTTTTTGCTTAAACTTGAAGCTTACTTTGTATTCTTTTTAGAACTAAAAATTAGCTACTTTTGCAAATAAGGTTTATTTTAGAAAAATGACAAAGTTGCGTGATAAAATCAAGCCCTTTTTGAAAAAGTAGCTTATCCTTAGAACTTATCAAGGGCTTGAATTTAAGTTAAATTGTGTAAAATTTTGTTAAAAATCAAAGATATTTTTGCTAAAAACTTGAATTTATAGTGCTTAAAATGGGTTTGTTTAAAATCAAAATAAATAAAAAATTTAGGCGATTGATACTTTTAGCTAAAATTTTATAGGATTTTTCCTAATCAATTTTAACAAAATTTTATACAAATTTTCATTTTTAACTTTAACATTATATCTAAATTCAGTTTCCTTTAAGTGCAAATAGAAAAATTCCCTTTTAATGCCGTGAAACTGACTTAATCTAGCCTTTGCAAAAACCCAGAAATTCACAATGTTGTTTATGTGGCTTCGCCCATTTGCAAACTCGTTTTTAGAGTGTTTCACTCGGTAATGTTCCTTTGCACCGAAATCAACCAAGCCATCATAAGCTTTGAAGCTGTCGCTATAAATTGTGGCATTTAGGGCATCAGCAAAGTCATTTATGATAGACAATAGC
>NZ_QHLI01000076.1 GCF_006864425.1 Campylobacter troglodytis
ACAACGCTTGGCTCTTAACCCGCTGGATCGCTTTCTTGCGAAAGCTCAAAATGACAAAAAATCCGTCATTGCGAGCGAAGTGCGGTAGCACAAAGCGTGGCGGCTGGGGCGTAGCGGTTTTTGCGTAGCAAAAATGTGTTAGCAGACGCGTAGCACGAAGTAAAATCCACTAAAATTCAGGCTTTGCCTGAATTTGTCATACTGAGCGTGTGCTAAGTATCCACTATACACAAAGTGCGTTTTTACCCTTGTGAATTCGTCTAAAATTCAAACAAAATGCTTAAATTGCAAACTAATTTGAAATCTTGTTTTTGCTAATTTTTGTTTTGCAAAGACTTTGTGGGGTTGTAAGGGCTGAATTTTGCGGCAAAATATCCAAATTCAAGGCTTTAAATTTGGATACTTTTTTAAAAAAGTAGGTTTGCTGTGGCTTGTTACCATAGCATTTTTGGCTACACTCATTCTAAAAGGCTGAATTTGGGCGATTTAAGCCCTTAAATTCAACACAAAGCCAAATTTAAATATTTAAAAAGTTTCAAATTCAACATTAAGGCCAAATTCAAAGCAATTTAAATATTTAAAATTAGCCACACAAACCAAATTCAAGGTGATTTAAACTTAAAAATTCAGCATTAAAAGTTAAATTTACAAAATTTAAAGACAATTAAATTTAGCAAAAACCAAATTTAAAACATTTAAAAACCCTTAAATTCAGCAAAAAGCTAAATTCAAGGCATTCAAGCTTGAAATTTTCATTTCAACACAAAGGAAAATCAAAGCCAGTAAGCCTTGAATTTAGCTCAAAGCCAAAGTCAAAGCATTGAAAAGCCCTAAATTCAGCTATAAATTCAAAGGCTCAAATTCAAAAACCCAAACGAAGTTCAACCCAAGTAAAGCAAAGCCAGGTCAAAAAACTAAACTAACACAAGCCAAATTTCATTTAAGCCTCTGAATTTCGCCTAAAATTCAGCTTTAAACGAGATTCAGCCCAAGCAAAGCTAAAGCCAAACCTCGTTTAAGTCCCTAAATTCAGTGAATTTAGAAAGAAAAGGTATAGCGAAGTCCCACGGCGTAGGGCTGTTGATTTTTCACAGTCAGTGCCCAGTCGTCATCATTATCAGGGAAAAATTGCTTTTTCTTTTGTTGTATCAAACCAAAGCGGCTGTAAAGCTCTATGCCGTGGTTTTGGGCGATATTTGTGCGTAAGCCAAAATTTATGCCCAAATCAAAGCCACTTGGCTTTATCGCATTACCAGCGCCTTTAACCTTGTGGTTTGCGTAGCCTAAGTCCCAAAAACACTCCAAAGTCTAAGCTCTCGCTTGAAACGAAGTTGTAAAGGGCGTTAGCGGTAATGTTCCAAGTGCTGATTTTAGCATCGAATGGCTCGCCAGCCACTTCAGTTGATTTGCTAAAATTGCCAAGATTTATCACGCCGTAATACCTAGCCCCAAAGCTTTGCGTGAAAAACTGCTTGTAGCCTCCCAAAAAGCCATAGACAAAGCCTGTGGCAGTTGCAGAGCTATTGATGCCAGTGTCGGTTTCCATTTTGAGCTTGTTTGCCCCATAGCCTGCTTGCAGGCCCAAGAAAGCTCCGTCTGTCTCAGCCACAGCTACTGTGGCACCTAAAATCTCAGCAAACACAAAGCTCAATGCAATTTTGTTTATACTCAGTTCCTTTAAAGTTGAATTTCCAAGCCTTTCAAGGCGGCGAGGCTCATTTGCTATTAACAAAGCGAGAGGTATTGATTTCATAAATCAAGCTCCGCAAACCTTGAAAAGTTTGGATAGCGTAATTGTAATGCCCCCCTTAATACATTCTTAAAGATAGCTTAAATTTTCAAAAATTTTGGCCAGCTTGAGGGTTGAAAACGAATTTGTGTGAAGCTAAAATTCAACGCGAGGGGCGATTTTATGCGAAGTTGAAATTTTTGCTTGAAAATGAGGTGCGAAAATTCAAGCATTTGCGAAATTTTAGTGCTTTTAAAATGTGAATTTTAAAATGTTTCAAATTTTTTGCCCTTAAAAACCTTTCAAAATTCAGAGAAAAACTTGAATTCAAACCTTTAAAAATGCTGATAAATAAGATTTTAAAAATTTTAAATTTGTTTAAAGGTTTAAATAAAAGGGATTTTAAAAAGTAAAGTTTGTTTAAAAGCCTGTGAAATAAGGCTTTAAATTTTTAGGAAAAAAGGGGGAAATTTTGAGTAAATTTGGCGAAATTTTGAGAGGGTTTTGTAAAAATTTCATTCGTCATTGCGAGCAGTTTTTGCAAAAAACTGCGTGGCAATCTAAATTCAGGCTTTATTTAAATTTATGGATTACCACGCTTGCTTTCGTCTTGCTCGCAATGACGGCTATTTGTCATTTTGAGCCTTTTGAAAAAGGCGAAAAATCTCTAAATTTTAAAGAGATACTTAGTATACGATTAGAACGACAAAGTGAGATTTGAGATTCTTCGCAATGCCTAGAATGACAATTTTTTGCTTTTGTCGCTCTGAGTTTGCATAGCAAACGAAGAAGCTCTTTTTGAATTACGAGCTTCTTTACAACGCTTAGTATAACAAAGCTTAACGCTTTTTGACAAAATAAAGTATGCTTTTTTAAAAAGCCCTAGTTAAATTTATAGTTAAATTTCAAATTTTAAGAATTTTAATCAAGCAATCTTGTCTTTCAATTTTAAGTCAAAATAAAACTCAACAAAATCAAAAAATCCCTATCATTTTAAGCTTAGCTTAAAGATAAATTCAAGTCCTTTAAATTTTTAACAAAATTTGATCTTTTTTTACACAAAAATGACTTCAAATAGCTTTTAAATATGCTATTTATAAGAATTAAAGAAAAATTTTTTATACTAAAAAATAATCACAAAAAATAAGATATAAAAAGTTCTTTAAATAAGTTTTAAAGTTATTTTAAACTATCTTAAAACAGTATAAATTTTTTGTAAATTTTATCTTAGAATTAAATTTAAGCAAGTTTAAATCAAACTTAAAATTAACTAAGTTTAAATTCTTAAACACTTTTAAATAGTATCTTGTAAAACTTATTAATTTTAAATTTATATTTTAAAAACTAGCCTTTTTAGCTTAAAAAATTTACTTTTTTGGCTTGTTTAAATTTTAAGTCCATTTTTGCACTTAAAAAAAGGAACGAAAATTGCTTTTAAATGCTCGTATAAAGACTTTTTTGTCAAAAGAGCTTGAATTTATCGCATAAACTTGTAGTTTTATCAGAGAAACTTTGTTTTAAGTTTTCAAAAGAAAGCAGCTGTAAGCTTTGCAAATTTAGCCAAAATAAAAAGATCTTTGTTTATAAAGAAACTTAGTTTGCCAAAGAAAATTCACTTTATCAATCAGTGTTGCTTTGCCGGAGAATTTGCGTTTTACCGGAGAAACTTTGTTTTATAAAGAAGCTGTGCTTTGAGATACTTAGCACACGCTCAGTATGACAAGGATTTGAGATACTTCGCAAAGCTCGATATGACAAACTTAGATCACTATTACAAGGATTTGAGAGGCTTTACAAATCTTCGTACGAGATGTATTTGAGATGTTTTGCAAGGCTTGATATGACAAGAGGGTGAATTTTCTCATACTTTGTTATTTTGGGCTTGTCCTAAGACAAGCGAAGAAGCTCTATTGTTTTGAGATACTTCGCAAAGCTCTATATGACAAAATAAGGGATACTTTGCAAAGCTTGGTATAAGATGCACTTGAGGTGCTTTGCAAAGGCTTGGTAAGACTGTGTGGAATTTTTGCTTAAATTTGTCAAATTTTCAGCTTTTTTGTCGCCTTGAATTTACAAAGCAAAGACGCTTTTTGCTTGGGATATTTTGTTGTAGCAAAAGCCCTAATTTATCCCTTCGCTTGAATGAAAAGGGTTTTAAGATGTCTAGTGTAGATAAAAATAGACAATGAAAAGGGTTTTAAGATGCCTGGTATAGATAAAAATAGACAATAAAAAGGGTTTTAATATGTCTAGTGCAAACAAAGATAAACAAGACTTAACGCCCCTTCACAAAGAAGGCATTCAAGGACAAGAAATTCTTAAATTCAAGCTTGGCAAAAAGCTTTAATTCTAACTTGGAGGATAAATGTATCGCATTAGTGCTTGTTTTTTTATGACCCTCATTGCAAACGGCCTTGCTCGCTTTGGCTACATAGTGCTTATCCCCTTGCTTATACTTTCAAACAAGCTTACAGAAGAGCAAAGCTACCAGCTAGGCATAGCCTTACTCATAGGCTATATCTTTGGTTCAAGTGCCATTAGCCTCTTGCAAAGGTATTTTTACCTTGAAGTAATAGCCAAATTTAGCCTACTTGTAGTGGCTTTGAGCTTTTTTGCTTGTAGCTTGGAGCTTCCATTTTTTCTAGCCTGGCTTTGGCGCTTTTTAGCAGGAGGAGCAAGTGCAAGCCTTATAATCCTAGCAGCACCCCTATCCTTGCCCTATGTGAGAGCAAAAAATAGGACAAACATAGCAGGGCTTATATTTAGTGGGATTGGAAGTGGGACTGTTTTAAGTGGATTGATTTTGCCTTTTTTAGCACTTAAAGATATGAATTTGGCTTGGTATTTTTTAGGCTCATTAAGCCTACTTGCCTTCTTTTTTTCCCTCTTTGCCTTGAAAAACAAAAATCCTCCCAAAAACAAGGAAAGCTCAGTAAGGCTTGAATTTAACGCACTTTTGTGGTTTTTACTCATTTCTTATGCTCTAAATGCCATAGCCTACTTGCCTCATACTCTTTTTTGGGTGGATTATTTGATTAGAGAGTTAAATATAGAGGAAAAAATCGCAGGAAGTTCTTGGTCGCTTTTTGGAGTAGGAGCCATATGTGGTAGCTTGATGAGTGGCTTTTTAGGAGCTAAGATGGGTGCTAGAAACGCTCATATCGTGGTTTTACTTTTAAAAGCCCTATCTTGCTTTATGACTCTTTTTGGAGCTAAGCTCTTTTGGCTTAATCTAAGCGTCTTTTTGATGGGCTTTGGCACCATAGGAAATGTGGTTTTAGCCAGTGCTATGTCCTTGCAGTTAGTTGGCAAGAAATACTTTGCAAGCTCAATGAGTGCTCTTACATTTGCCTTTGGGCTTGGACAGGCTGTGTTTTCTTTGATCTTTGTGTATATTTTGGGCTATGTGGGATATTTTTGGCTCTTTGTGGGATCTGGAATTGCTCTTATTTTAAGTGCCTTGCTCTTGTTTCCCTTTAAAAATGAGTGAGGAGATTTTAGGTCTAAATTCATTTAAATTTTAAAGAGTGTTAAACTCTTTTATTTTATTTTTGTTGAAAAATGATTAAAATAGTTTCATTTTAAAAATGCTTTAATTTTAAATTTAAATTATAAAAGCTAAAAAATGCCAACAAATTTTAATCCTTTTTGAGCCAAAATAAGCTTAAAATAGCCAAAATTTAAAAAGCTTAATTTTTATTTTTTTGCTATATATAAAAAAACTTATTTTAACTTAATTTTTTAAAAATCATCTTAAACTCCTTGTAATTTTGTCTTTTATGGCTTTATATAAGGGGGGGGGGGGGGGACATTTGAGACTGTGATTTTATTAAAATTTGGTAATTTAATTTAAATTTTTTACTTTTCATTTACCAAATAGCAACTAAACTGTTTTACAATCTTTTCATAGATTTAATGCAAATCTATACTAATTATTTTTCAAAAAGGAGACATCATGCCAACACCAACAAATGTAGAAAGAAAGGTTGGGGATTTTTTGGTTTCAAAGACAGATACCAGCGGTAAGATCTTATATTGCAACGATGAGTTTATAGCCATCTCAGGCTATACAGAAAAAGAACTTCTAGGTAAGCCTCACTCCTTAGTGAGACACCCTGATATGCCAAGAACCATCTTTAAGTATCTTTGGGATACCCTAAAATCAGGACAAGAAGTAAATGCCTATGTTAAAAATATGGCAAAGGATGGGTCCTTCTACTGGGTCTTTGCAAATGTGAGTGCTAGCTATTCACCAGTTGGAAACTTGCTAACCTATACCTCGGTTAGAAGAAAGCCAAGCGAAGAAGGACTAGCCTTTGCAAAAGAGCTTTACCCAAAGCTTAAAGAGATAGAAGAAAAGGGACTTGATGCTGGGCTTAGCTATGTAAAGGAATTTTTTGATTCTTTGCATACCACCTTTACCGAGGCTATGTTTTGTTTACAAACTAAAGAACAATGCTATGGATCTTTGCTTGAAAGAATTACTCATAAAAAGGCTAGTTAAAAAAAGATTTTTTGTGTCTTGTTTTCTTTTCTAAGATAATAAAATGCTATAATTGCGTTTTATTAAGCAAATAGGAGAATTTTATGCTAATTCTTATAGCCGTTCTTGTCCTAGCTTTGATAGCCTCGCTAGTGTTTTGCTACGCCCTTAACAAAAGGCTTAAGGGCTTGGATGGGAGGATTGAGGATCTGCTTGATTTCTTGCAGCTTTTAAACAAGGGTGATTTCAACGCAAGAGCCATAAATTTAGGTAAGCACAAGATAGATGACATAGCAAGGGGAGTAAATAAACTAATAGATCAAATTCAAGCCTTTTCCATAGAGGTAAACACCACCTTTGCCTTTGCAAATGAATCAGACATCAAAAGAAAGATCTTCACAGAGGGCTTTTATCCAAGCCTAGCAAAGATCTGCACCCAGATAAACAAATCCCTTGACGCTGTTTATGACAATAAAATTTTATCTGAAAGGGTGCAGCTTCTTGACACGGATGATAACAAGTCCCAGTTACTTCACCTTCAAAAAAATCTAAACGTCTCCATCACAAGACTAAGCCAAATCGCAGATCAAATGAATACCACCTCAAAAGAATCCACCACCCATCAAAGCCAGATGCAAGAGGTTCTAGCAGCCTTTGAGCAACTTTCTATGCTTATACAGTCAAATAACAGTGCTTGTGATAATCTGGCAAGACAAAGCGAGGACATAAAGTCTATCGTAGGTCTAATCAACGACATAAGTGAGCAAACAAATCTTTTGGCACTAAATGCAGCCATAGAAGCAGCCAGAGCCGGTGAGCATGGCCGGGGCTTTGCTGTGGTAGCTGATGAGGTTAGAAAATTAGCTGAAAGAACCCAAAAGGCAACAGATGAGATAAGAACAAATATCTCTGTCTTGCAAGAAAATAGCTCCCAAGTAAGCTCAAACTCAGAAGACATAGCCCTTAAGGTAAGGGATGCAAATGATAGGGTGTATAATTTTTCCTCTATGCTAAATGAGCTTAGTCAAAACACTCATCTTATGGATACCCAGCTTTCTAGGATCTCATCTTCAATCACTGGGAATTTATTTATGGTTAATCATATAATCTTTAAAGATGATGCTTATAAGATAGCCTTGCAGGTTGAAGAAAATGAGCTTAAAACGGACTGTTCTTTTACAAAATGGCTTGATGAGGGTGGAAAAAGATACAGTAAAGCTCCTTTGTATAATGAGTTAAGAAATACCCATGCCTTGGTGCATAAACTAGCCCAAGAAGCACTTGAAAAGCTAAATAACAAAGAAGAAATCGAAGAGGTCATAAGAAGCTTTAAGTCTATGGAGGAGCAAAGTGTGAGGTATTTCAAGCTAATGGAAGAGATCTTAAATAGCGAGGCTTGAATTTAAATATTTTGAATTCCTTATTCTTTATCCTTTTGTGATTTTTAAAACCCTTCCGCAATTTTGTGAAAGCTCAAAAGTCAAAGGATGTAGGGCTGGCACACACATTACCACCGCATCAAGTAAAAATAAAGGCTCAATCCAACTTAAGCGGATTTTGCTTTATCATTTTTAGCAAGATTTTATACAAATCTTGTTGCTTAATTTTGGCATTAGATCTAAATTCGGTTTCTTTTAAATGAAGCATAAAATTTCTATTTCCT
>NZ_QHLI01000077.1 GCF_006864425.1 Campylobacter troglodytis
GAATGCCTTTATAAATCCTAGCGATTTGGCTTATTTCGAGGAGGCAGCCTTGAACTCGTCTTTGAGTGCAGCTTTAAATTCAAGCCCTTCTTTGAATTCAGCTTTAAATTCAAGCCCTGAGTTGAATTTAAATTCAAAAGAGGCCTTGAATTCAAACTCTGCTTTGAATTCCACTTTAAATTCAGCTTCAAGCTTGAATTTAAATTCAAAAGACAGTTTAAATTCAAAAGAGGCTTTGAGTGCAAAGGGGGTAAGTAGCGAGGCTTTGGCAAGCTCTGAGTTGAGTTTAAATTCAAGCAAAGAGGGGCAAGCAGGACAAGAAAGGGTGGCAAATGGGGCAAATGGGGTAAACACAGCAGTACAAGAAAGTGGAGCAAACACAGCAGATCAAACAAGCACAGCAAATCAAGAAGACTCAAAACAGCTTTACTGCATATCCTCCTTTTTAAGAGTGGCAAGCCCCATAGCAAGCTTTAATTCTGGGCTTTATCACACACCAAGGGTGGCTGATGAGGTGATAGTATCTTATTTGGATGAGGACATAGATAAGCCTTATGTTAGTGCGAATTTATACAACTTGCTTAATAAAAGCCTAGTGCCCTTGCCACAAAATGACCATCAAACCTCACTTTCATCAAAGACAGTTGGACAAAATGAGGAAGGCTACAATGAGCTTAGTTTAAAAAACGAAAAGGACAAAGAGGAGGTGTATTTAAGGGCTCAAAGGGATTATTCTGAGCTTATACAAAATGATTTTACTCAAAAGATTGCTAATAATAAAAACTCTTTTGTTGAGGGAAGCTATGTGGAGAGCATTCAAAAGACTCATACTCAAAACATAGCCCTTGCTAAGATGGTAAATGTAGGAGGAGAGTATCTTGCTAATGTAGCCTTAAGCAAGGATACTCAAATAGGGCTTAGTAATACCCTAAACATAGGAGCTAGCAATAAATTAAGAGTAGCAAAGGATAGTAGCGAGCTTGTGGGAGGCAATAAGAGCGTTGAGGTGAGAGGACAACATAGTCAAACAAGCAAGGGCGGCTTTGATCTTATAGGAGAAAGCAATGTAAATATACATAGCAAGCATAATCTTAATCTTAGTTGCGAGGGTGAGCTTTCCCTAGCTACTTCTAATCTTTTAAATATTTCCACCAAAGAAGCCTTAGGCATCATAGCAAATAAATCCTTGGTTTTAAGTGCAAGGAGTATCTTGCAAGAAGCAAGGAAAAACTATCTTTTAAGGGTTAATGATGAGCTAAGTTTGCAAAGTAATAAGCAAGTAAGTATTTCTTTGAGTGATAAAACCGTGATAGAGGCAAGTGAGGAGGAGCTTGTGCTAAAAATTGGCGAAAAATCCATAAGCATTACGGATGAGGCTATAGTGCTTAGGGGTAAAATACAAATTGTTAAATAAGGACATTTAGCTAGCTCTTAGCCAATAATGCTTATTTTGCAAGCTTAGATCTAGCATAAGAGAACTTGTAAAAAAGGCTTGTAAATAAGCAAGATGGTCTAAGTATTAGATGAGTATGTAAAAACACTGGGTTAAATTCGCAAGGCTAAGACGATCAACTTAGTCAAAATACTAGGATAGATAGCGATGGTGCTGTGAATTTTTAAGGCGATTGATACTTTTAGCTAAAATTACATAGGATTTTCCTAAGCCATTTTAACAAAATTTTATACAAATTTTCATTCTTAAGCTTGATCTTAGATCTAAATTCACTCTCAGTGCGTGAAAAATTCTTCTGCCTTGAAATTTATCTAAGTTAGCCTTTGCAAACTTCTGCTTACATTTGCAAGTGTGTAACACGAAGCAAAAAATTCACAATTTAATTGACATAATTTCATTTGTTTGTAAATTAGTTTTTAGAATGTTTTACACGGTATTATGTCTTTGCTCTATACTGTGCAGTTGCGAGTGAAGCAAAAAAAATAGTTCTCATTAACTTCAAGCTCAACGCTCATTTTCTAAAAAAACCTTGCTTGTTTTATAAAAAACTTCGTTTTGCTGATTTTTCACACTCTTTGGCTATCAAAAGCCTTATTTACTACACTATTTTATTCACACAAGCACGAGTTATTTTGCAAATTTCAGCGATTTTTTTCGCCTCTAAATCGAGGCTTCTTGCAAAGTTGCAAGACGAGTAGAACGAAGCACAACAATACTTCGTAATTCCATAAATTTCTTTTGAGACAATTCGAGAATGAATCATCTACTTGTTTTTCATCTAACTCTTTATGCTTTAAAATAACCTTATATCAAATTAAAGTATCTTGAGTCCTTATTTTTATCTAACTATATTTTAAAATGATCTTGTATCAAATGAAGATATTGAGCCAAAAGATTTCTTGCTTTGTAAAAAAGCTTAGGCTTTGAGTTTATATCCTTTCTTTATAAAATTTCATTGTGTCCTCAAGGCTTTTATAGCCACAGTGTTTGCAAGTAATTTCGTAAGAAATCATTCTCTTTCCTACCATATGACCCTTGCCCTGAGCTTTGCTAAGATAGCTTTGACTTACAGTTTTACTACTAAGCTTTTTTTTACGCAAACAAAAAGTCTCTTTACATCTAGGACACCTGCTTCCTTCTTTATAAACTGAAAAAATACCAAAAACTAAGAACGGATACATTAATATGCTTAGGGTTAAAATGATGGTTAAGTTTGTATCGCTTTGAAATTTAAGATCAAATAAATAATATATTATGGAAACAGATACAAGCCATACAGTTGTGCCAATAATGAGTGAGAATATTATAGAAAACAAAATGCTTTTTATGACAGTCTTTGCCATTATTTTGTATCCTTATAATTATAATCTTGCTTTGCTTGTTATAGCATTGCTTGAATTTTAGTAATTACTATGTAAAATACATTATTTTAAAGAGTTTTTTTCAAAAAATGCTAATTTAAACCTAAGCTTGTTATTTTACAAAGAAACTTCCTTTGTCAAAGAAGATCTGCTTTTGGCTTTCAAAAGAAGGTATCTTTAAGTTGTAAGTGTAAAGAAAAGCTCTTTATAAGCTAGGCTTTGAGATATTTTACTGCAACTCAATTTGCTTGATCAAAACACTAAATATAACAAATATTCTTCTTAACCTTCAACACCAAAAAAGAGCCTCAAAAATTTTTAAAAAGCAAAAAAGCATAAAGTTATACTAAGCTAAAAATTTTTTTTAATTTTTCTATTTTAATGTTTCTATAAAAGAAGTTGATTATATAAAATTCATCTTAGATGATACTTAAAGCTTATATGTCGTGTTTAATGAAGCTTTACCTAGATCCTTGATAGAATTTCAGCCCTACCTCCAACCACAGCCAAGCAATGCTCATAATGAGCTGTATTTAGCCCATCAGCACTTGCAGCATTCCAACGGTCGCTATTTATATGCACAGGCTTGCCGTCCTTTTGACAGATCATAGGCTCTACGCAAAAAACCATTCCGTTTTTGATCTTAGGACCGTCCTTTATGCCTTGTCCTGGTTCAAGATAGTTTGGAATTTCAGGCTCACTGTGAGGTTTTCTTCCTATGCCGTGTCCGCAGTAATGAAGCAGTGGCACAAAGCCTCTGTTGGCTATAAACTCACCAAGCCTAAATGAAAGCTCCTTAAAACGCATACCCTCTCTTATGAGATCAACCCCATAATCAAGCGCGTCCTTAGCACAAGCTATCAAGGCTTTATCCTGATCTGAGATCCTGCCTATGGGAATGGTCCTTGCAGCATCTCCATAATATCCATCCTTTATCGTTCCTATGTCAAGTCCTAGTATGTCTCCTTCTTTTATCTTGGTTTCATCTGGTATGCCATGTATGCAAACAGCATTTAAGCTCGTGCAAATTGCTCCCTCAAAGCCATAAAGTCCCTTAAAGGCTGGCTTTGCTTCTTTTGAGAGTATGAACTCTTCTGCTAAGTCGCTTATTTCTTTAAGGCTCATTCCTACTTGAATTTCACCCTCTAAAAAGTCAAGGGTTTGAGCTACTATGCGGTTTGCCTCTCGTAATTTGGCTATTTCATCTGGTCTTTTTAATTCTATCATTGGCTTCTTTCTTTTGGTTTTTTGTGCTTTTGTTTGCGTTTATAGCATTTAGAAAACTTACCATTTTATTGCAAAATTATTTAATTTGATATTATATCCAAATTCTATGTCCTTTAAGCTGTGTAGTTTTTTACTTTTTAAAATGCTTTTTTTAATTTTAAATTCACAGTTTGCGTGAATTTTTTTATTTAAACTTAGATCTTTACAAAATTTTTAAGCAGCACTTCCCCTGCTTCTCCGCTTCTTTCAGGGTGAAACTGCACCCCATAAAAGTTTTCGTAATTTAAAGCTGCCGCAAAGGGCTGTGAATACTCACATTTTGCAAGGCTAAATTCGTTTAAAGCCACGCAAAAGCTATGCACGAAATAAAAATAAGCCCCATTTAGCCCTGCAAAAAGGGCATTTTCACGCGTAATTTCTATGTCGTTCCAGCCCATATGCGGCAAGGTAAAGCCCACTTTTGCCTTGAATTCGCACACACGAAAGGGCATAATGCCAAGGGTTTTTTGATTTAGCTCGTTTGAAAACTCGCCCAAAAGCTGCATACCAAGGCAAATGCCAAGCAAGGGCTTTTTTGTCGTCCTTATAAACTCGCACAAATTCAGCTCTTGCAAACTTTTCATAGCCCTTTTAGCTGTGCCAACGCCTGGCAAAAAGAGCTTATCTGCTTTTTCAAGCTCTTTTAAATCACACGACACCACGCTTTGAAAGCCAAGTCTGTCAAGGGCAAATTTCAAGGACGCCAAATTCGCACACTTTGTGTCGATAATAGTTAGCCTCATAATGTGCCTTTTGAGTTAAATTTTTTGACGGTTTTAAGATAAATTCTTTCATTGAATTTAGCTTGATTTTGTTCTTTTGCTTTGAGTGAAGTTGTGATTTTTGAAGCATTAAAACTAAATTTTATTTCTTTATAAGAAATATTTTTGTCATTGATAAACTCTATGTAACCGTCTTTGAGTTTTATTTTGGCTTTTTTGCCCTTTTTATAGCCCTCATCAAGCCCTATAAGCCGGGCAAATTCACGCTCTTGCTCGTGTCCTTTTTGCTTGACAAACACCGCCACCTCGCTACTCATCGCCCTCATTTCAATCCTTAATGATTAAAAGCTCGTGGCTTTGCTTTATGTTGTCGCCTCGTTCAATGCGGTTTTTGCCAATCCTAGTTTCGCCTTGTCCCATCGTGTATTGCCACTTTGGCTCTAAAATTTTAAAGTCCTTATACGCCTTTCTCACCCACTCGCAGTCGTTATAGCTTAACACAAATTTGCCCTTATGTGCGTGTAGCAAGTCGCGCAAAAGCTCGTGTTTAAAGCCCTTGTGGTGGATAGGGAAATTTCGCATAGGATAAATGCCTTTGAACATTTTGCTATCGCCTATAAGATAGTAAGGCGGGTCGCAGTAAAAAAAGTCGTTTGGATAGCTTTGAAATGCGTGTTCAAAGCTAGCACACTCGACATTTAAATTTCGCACTTGTGTGCCAAAAGTTCGCAATTTTTCAAGCATATTTTTATACCGCGACTTATCCTCATAAATTTTACTCATCCATCCCAAAAAGCCGGGACCATAGCTTAAATTAAAGTTAAAATAATAATCCCGTGCTAGCGTGAGAGCGTCAAGCTTTGCTTCGTTTTTATAGTGTTTTTTTAGCTCTTCTTTAATGAGCGCATAAGTTTCTTTGTTTGGTTCTAACTCGTAAAGTGCCTTATAAAGGCTTTGCGAATTTGCAAGCAAAACCTGCCAAAAATTCACCAAAATGTCAAAAATGTCAAAGGCTTTTACTTCTAAATTTAGCTCTAAGGCACAAGATATTTCAACGCTACCCCCACCTATAAAGGGACTTATAATGCGCGAAATGTCATTTGGAAAATGCGAGATGATAAGCCCTACTGCAAGGGACTTACCCCCACCATAACGAAGTGGGCTTTTGGTGTAACGTTTATAGGCAAGATTTTTGCCCTTTAAAGAGTTTAAAAATAACGCCCTTTTGTTAAGCATTGAGATATTGGGTGCGATAATTTCTTCTTGCAAAGCTATCACAGTAATAACTCCCTTTTCACAAGGCACCCTTTGAGCTTGCAAGTGTGTCATCTTCTATGCGAATCGCCATTTTTAAGGCTCTTGCAAAGGCTTTAAAGAGGGCTTCAACCTTGTGATGCTCGTTTTTGCCACGCACTTTTAGATGCAAGCTCGCTTTCATTGCGGTCGCAAGCGAGTAGAAAAAATGCTCGATTAGCTCCGTGCTTAAATCTCCGATTTTTTGCCTCTTAAATTTTGCCTTGAAAACGAGAGTGGGGCGGTTGCAAAAGTCTATAACGCACTGTCCTAAACTCTCATCCATAGGCACAGTAAAACCATATCTTGCGATGCCGATTTTATCGCCAAGTGCCTTTCGCAAGGCTTCGCCCAAGGCCAAAGCCGTGTCTTCCACGCTGTGATGCTCATCAACCTCTAAATCCCCTTCACAGTGAATTTTCAAGGCTATGCCTGAGTGAGTAGCGATTTGTTCTAACATATGATCAAAAAAGCCTATGCCCGTGTGAATGACGCTTTTTCCGCCATTTAGCCCCACAAATACTTGAATTTTCGTCTCTTTTGTGTTTCTTTCCACGCTAGCAGAGCGAAAATTCGCCAAGATAGAAGCACAAATTTTATCCCAAGGATTTTTTTCACCCTCATACAAGATGCCACGAACGCCCAAATTTTCGGCAAGTTGCAAGTCCGTTTGCCTGTCGCCGATGACAAAACTTTGATTTTTATCGTAAATTTCGTGCCTTATGTAGTCTTTAAGCATTGCAGTTTTTGGCTTTCTACACTCGCAGCCGTCCTTTTCAAAATGCGGACAAATGAAGATATCTTTAAATTCAATGCCACAGCTTTTTAAAATATCAAGCATTTTATTTTGCGCCCTTTCAAAGTCATCTTGCGGAAAACTTGCCGTGCCAAGCCCATCTTGATTGCTCACAAGCACAAAGTTAAAGCCAAATTTTTTTAGCGTTAGCAAGGCAGGAATCGCCCCCTTTTCAAAACGCAATTTTTCAAGGCTATCTACTTGCAAGCTCGGACGCGGCTCACTTATAAGCGTGCCATCTCTGTCGATAAAAAGGAATTTTTTGCTCATTTTTGTCCTTAAAAGTTAATATATATGAAAAATGCACTCTTGCAAAATATCAAAATAAGCTTATATTTTATCTTAATTTTTCTTTATCTTGCTTAAACTTTCTTCTTAACAAGCACATAAAGCTCTTCGTTTATGTGTAAGGCTCTGCTAGATAGATTTCTCGAGCCGCGAAAGGCATTGTAGCGTTGTTCTTTCACAAAAACCTTGCCAAGCTTTGTTAGTTTTTGCTCGAATTTTTCTCGTTTTACAAAGCCCTCGCAGTTGTAGGATAGCAAGATGATTTTTGCCCTTGTAGCTTTAATAAGCTCAAAAAGTGCATTTTCAGCCTTATGTGCCTTGTTGAAATCGCTTCTATTCCAAGCCTTTGGTATGCCTGACACCCTTGAAATGTCTTGTGGGACGGTGTAATTTGCAATTAAATTCAGCATAAAATAGTTTGAGCCGTAGGGGTGTTGATTGTAAGGTGGATCAAGATAAGCTATATCCACTGTTTCAAGCTCTTTTGCTAGCTCATTTGCCTCCTTTTGCACCACTTCGTAATCACAAAAAAAGTTTGAAAAAACAGGCATTTG
>NZ_QHLI01000078.1 GCF_006864425.1 Campylobacter troglodytis
CTCTGCTTGATCTTAAAACGAATAATACCAAAATTGAAACCAGGCTTGAAGCCTTGATAGAAAGAGGCGTTGATGAGGGGACAAGATGAGGGGTGAAAATGGGATGTAGAAAAGGATGAGGGCTAGTAAAAAAAGATGAGAATGGAATAATGAGGGAAAAAATGAGGACGAGTAGAAAAGATGAGTGGTGGAAAAAAGATGATGGTAGGAAACAAGATGAGGATGAGTAAAAAAAATGAGATGGAAATGATGAGAGCTTGAAAAAGATGAGATGACAAAAATGAGGAAAAAATAGGGTGTAAAAAAAATGAGGATTTAATTTTGATACAATAAACGGTGAATTTGGAGAAATTCAAGCAAAAAATTTCCTTGAAAAATATGAATTATTGCTTCATCAATCAAACACAACCTCAAGCTTTTCTGTAACTTGAATTCCAAAATAAATTCACAAAAGAGTTTATATTTAAGCTAAGAGAGGCAAAATGATACTATTGATAATACTTTATGCTTGCTGGCTTGCTTTTTGGGGGTTTGTTTGGATTATCGCACATGCTATGGTTTATAGTCCAGATATAGTTCAGGAATTTTTGATAATACTTGGACTAGATCTTGTGCCATTGTTGGTTTATAGTTTATTTTGTCTTGCTATAAAAAGAAATAAGAAATATTTAATAATGTTTTGTGTATTGCTTTTATATTATCCGTTAGCTTTTGTTGCGGAATATATTTTCCGTTTTGGAATAGACTCTTTTTTTAGTTTGATACGCTATTATTATTGGATACTATTTGAAGGAGGGAACCCAAGTGATAGCTAAACTTGATGATTTAAAAAATTACGCTGAACTAGCACAGGCAAGTTATTTTTACTTTGATTTAGATGGGTATGTATTGAAAGAAAATAATATCACTATTACCCTAAACGAAATTATAAGCTCAAATTACAATGGCAAAACAGCTGGTAAAAAAATAAAAATAGGACATGAATATTATCTTACTGACACATGCGAACTCAATGGCGAATTTGGAGAAATTCAAGCAAAAAATTTCCTTGAACGCTACGATTTACTCAAACACTGTCCTAACACAGATTCAGGATTTTCTGCGACACTGTTTCAAAATAAATTCACAAAAACATTTATATTTGCAATTCGTGGCACAAAGGGCATTTTAAATAGAGACCTGTGGATAAGCGATATGCAATTATTAGATCAAAATGTGCCAAATCAATACAAAGATATGCTTAACTTTTATCAAGCTTGCCTTGATACATATCCACAAATGAAAGAAAAACAGTCTTTAACCCTCACAGGACATTCATTAGGTGGAACCTTGGCTCAATTATTAGCCCTAAGCCTTTGCACTGCCAATGATAGAGGCAACATAAACGAAGTTTATACTTTTAATGCACCTGGTGCAAAGAATTTAAAGCCAGCTTATAATATAATTAGACTCAATTAAATTTAAACCAAAGGGTTTTTAAGCTAAGTCCTATGAAAAACAAAAGTCCGTTACCGAATTTCGTAGATATAATTTAGGGAAATTTTGAAGTATTTCGCCCTTGATTTAGAGGCGAAAAAACGCTCTACTTTGTCAAATTCGTCATCAAAATTTGTGTAAAATTTTCAAAGAAATTCGCATTTTAATAGCCAAAGAGTGTGAAAAAATCAGCAAAACGAAGTTTCTTTAGAAAATGAGCGGTGAGATAGAAGTTGATGAGAGTTATTTTTTACTTCGTTACACTCGCAACTGTAAGCAGAAGGTGCAAAGCGTGTGCGTGGAAGCGTGGGGCTGAAAACGCCTGTGTTTCTACTTCGTTACGCCTCTTGTAACTGTAAGCAAAAGGTTTGCTAAAATGCAATCGCACGAGTTTATACACAGGTGGTACTCTGCAAAGTCCCTTATGATAGGTAATAGCTCTTTGGCAGAGCAAGTGTTTGAGTGTATGAACTCGTGCGATTGCATTTTAGCATTCCAAACACAGGTGTTTTGCGACCAGCCCCACGCCCACGCTTTCCACGCACCCTTTTTGCTCCGAAATAACTCTCATTAACTTCAACCACTCATCTTGCTGATTTTTTCGCACTCTTTGGCTATCAAAAGCTTGCTGCACTATCCTATTCACGCAAGGGCGAGAAACCTTGTACAAAACAGCGATTTTGCTTACGCAAATGTCAGCACAAAAACACTCCAAAATTGCTAAAATTTCCGCTTTCAAATGTAGGGCAAAAATATATACTAACATCGATTTTACCAAGCTTTCAGCCGTAATTATATCAACTAAAAGTATCAATCGCCAATTTAAAAGCACAAAAAAGAAAATTTGTCCTTAACTTGTAAGAAACAGAATTAAGACGAAAAATTTAAGGCAATATTCTCATCAAAATTTACTAAAATTGATAAGAGAAAATCCTATTAAAGTATCTTGAGCCTAATTTATTTATTTCACAAACTCCACCTTTATATCGCAAATTCTAGCCCTATATATAGCCGTTGAGACGAGCATAACCACTTCTGTTTTGGCGAACTCTGCGACGTTTTCTTTATTCACACCCCCTATGGCTGAGAGCAAAATGTGCAGAAATTTGGCTTTTATCTCTTTTACAAGCTCACTTAAAGCCTTGCAAGAAAAGCGTTCGCATTGCAAAATGTCCGCTCCAAGCGTGATAAAATGCCTAGCCTAGTTAGCATTTTCTATCTCAATTATGATTTTATGCTCTTTGTAGGCATTTTTAAGCCTTACAAGCTCCTTTTCAAGGTCCTTGCAAAGCATTCTATGCTCTTTAAACACCAAAATGCTACCGTTTAACCCATATCTATACGGCAAAGCGTCTCCGCAAATAATTTTAGCAAGAATTTTTTCGCATAGGGCATAGTTTTTCGCGTGCCAAGTAGGGCTATGTTTTTATTTTGTAACCTTGCATTTTCAAGCATAGCTCGCGTATAAGTCGCCAAAGAACTAGCATTTTCAAGCAGATTTTGCATAGTTTTTACCACTTTAAAAGGCTCATCGCCTCGCCTTTTAACCTTAAAAATACGCTTTTTGGCTCAATTGTCTCTCTATCTTTTGCAAAAATTTCACTTTCAATGCCTTCAATTTTAGCAAGTCTAACGCACTCATCAAGCCCACAAAGCACAATTTCATCATTTTTGGGGTAAAAATTCACACTAGCAAAGCCCAAAATTCCAAGCCCAAAGCTAGTATTGTCCAAAAAGGACACATCTTGTTTAAGCAAGGCTATAAGCTCGTTGTCGCTAAACATTATCATCATTTATCTTTTGTGAAAAAACAACAAAATTGTAGCATAAAGCTTAAAATAATGTTAAATAATCTTAATCGATTTATGTTAAAATCACTTTTTTAAGGACACGCAATGAAAGAAATTTTGATTACCAACGATGATGGCTTTGAAAGCAAGGGTCTTAAAAAACTGCTTAAAATGCTAAAATCCAAATTTAAGGCTAGAATTACTGTGGTAGCTCCTGCTAGTGAAAAATCAGGCTCCTCTCACTCCATAACCCTAACCCGCCCCCTTCGCCTTGTAAAAATCAAAGAGAATTTTTACAAGCTTGATGATGGCACACCTACTGACTGTGTTTATCTTGCCTTGCATGCTTTATACAAGCACCGTTTGCCTGATCTTGTCATAAGTGGGATCAATCACGGAGCAAATATAAGCGAGGATATAAGCTACTCAGGAACTTGTGCAGGGGCTATGGAGGCTGTTTTGCAAGGAGTTCCTGCCTTAGCTCTTTCTCAATACTTTCAAAAAGGAGAGCTTCAAGAGGATTTAAGCTTTAAAAATGCTCTAAAAATTACCTATGAGGTGGTTAATAAGATCTTAACCGGAGGCTTTCCCCTTGAAAAAAAAGAATTTATAAATCTAAACTTCCCCTCAGCAAGGGCAAAATTCAAGGGATTAAGGGTTGCAAGGGCTGGAAAGAGGGTGTATAATTACAAGGCTTATGAGCATAAAAATCCAAGAGGATTTCAATATTTCTGGCTAGCAAGTACTGGCTTGGAGCATGAAAGTAAGCAAGATACAGACATAGATCTGCTTTTAAAAGGCTATGCTGTAATGACACCCGTAATGCTAGATCTAACAGCTTACAAGAGGCTAGAAACCCTTAAAAAATGGGCTAGTTTTGATCTGACTTAATGTATAACTTGCTAAAATTTTTAGACCAAGATACTTTAATAGGATTTTAGCTTATCAATTTCAGTAAATAAAGTATATTAAGCAAATTTTTTATTATGAGCTTTGTAAATTCAGCTAGTGCTTGAAAACTATCTTTAAAAATCATCTTATAAGCTTGATTAAGGGCTTTTTATGAATTTGACTAATTTTCTAAAATATCTATCTTAGTTTATGCTTAATATCTTTGTCTTAGTGTGAGTAAGATACTACAAGAAGGCTTTTTTACCTTGCAAGGATTTTTTGTTGTCTTACAAAGCAAAATAACAAAAGGTAAAAAATGACCGTGAATTCTTGTCATCTTGATCTTAGATTTATTGTAGCAAGCCAGTAAGCTACAAGGTATTTGCAATAAAAGTATCTAAAAGCAAGGCTTTTGCGTAAAAATAATCTTCTTTTGCATAGCAAGGTTTCTTTACAAAGCAAAATCGTTTTAGCAAAACGAAGTTTCTTTGATAAAGCAAGGTTTTTTAAAGTTTTCACCATAAAATGACAAGCTTGAGTTCAAGAACGATACTGTTTTACAAAAATATAGGCGATTGATACTTTTAGCTGATATAATAACAGCTAAAAGCTTGGTAAAATCGATGTTAAACAAATATATATTTTTGCCCTACATTTAAAAGCGAAAATTTAATCAATTTTGGAGTGTTTTTGTGCTGACATTTGCATAAGCAAAATCGCTGTTTTGTGCAAGGTTTCTCGCCCTTGCGTGAATAGGATAGTGCAGCAAGCTTTTAACCCTTAAAGAGTGTGAAAAAATTAGCAAAACGCAGTTTCTTTAGAAAATGAGTGGTTGAGGTTGATGAGAGTTATTTTTTACTTCGTTTCGTCTTGCAACTGCGTAGCAAAAGGTGCAAAAAGAGTGCGTGGAAAGCGTGGGGCTGGAAACGCCTATGTTTTTACTTCGTTAAGCCTCTTGCAACTGCGTAGTAGAAGTTTGCAAAGTTTGATTTGGCTAAATTTAAAGGCTAGGAAAGAAAATTTTATCCTTCACTTAAAAGAAACAGAGTTAAGACGAAAAATTTAAGGCAATATTATCATCAAAATTTATTAAAATTGATAAGCCAAAATCCTATTAGAGTATCTTGAGCCAAAATAAATATTCATTTTAAATCACAAAGAAACAATTTTTATATTTTTTTACTTCGCTTTGTTTGTTTCTTTGCAAGAAGGCATATTGTGGATTCAAACACAGCAAATTTGAGTTTGCTTTTGTTAAAAATCTATCGATGAAAGCTAAAAGCTCTAAGCTTATGCAAGGATGGGCTAAATTTAAAAGCAGTTCTAAAAAAATTTAATTTTACACCTAAAACAAAATTTAGATCTAGCACTAAATTACAAGATCAAGATTTGTGCAAAAACTTTTTGATAAGATACGCTTATGTTTTTCTAAGTCTTAAATAAAATGCGTAGAGTTGTCATCATTTAAAGAAAGATCGTAGTAGTTTGCATCCTCTCTTAGAGTAAAGCCATAATGCCTCCAAAACTCATTTCCTAAATCATTACTTTTAAAGGCTATGAGGGCTATTTTATTTATCTTTTCCTTGCGAAGTGCGTTTAGACAAAACTTTGTCATCTCGTGGGCTATGCCAAGCTTACGAAAGGCACTATGAACACAGACATGATAAAAGCCACCCGTGCGTCCATCGTGTCCGCAAAGTATGCTACCTATGATCTTGCCCTTTTTAAAGCCGTTTTTATCCTCATCAAGCTCGCAAACCACGCTTAAATTTGGATTTCTATCCAAAAAGCTTTCTATATAATCCTTGCTATCATCAATGCTTCTTATCCCAAAGCCCTTTATCTCGCACCAAAGCTCATAAACATTGCTATAATCGCCTTTTTGCATAGCTCTTAATATCATTTCTAGCCTTCAATATAAGTTTTAACACCCTTAAAATTGCTAAATTCAAGCTTTTAAATTTAAAAGCTCATAAGCTTGCGCTTAGCTCTAAACCAGCTTTTTCATCAAAGCCAAAGAGTATGTTGAGATTTTGCACAGCCTGACCTGCTGCTCCTTTGATGAGATTATCAAGGGCTGAGATTATGATAAGCCTTTGTGTCCTCTCATCAAAATGCAAATTTATATGGGTGAAATTTGTCCCCTTCACAAAGCGAGTTTGAGGCAAAATGCCCTTTGGCAAGAGCTTTATGAAGTACTCATCCTTGTAAAAATCACTCATTATTTTACGAAGCTCATCCTCGCTTAATTTTGTGCTTAATCTTGCATAAATGGTGCTTAAAATGCCCCTTTGCATAGGCACAAGGTGGGGGGTAAATTGCACTGTAAGCCCCTTACTAGCAGCTAAGCTAAGCTGGGTTTCTATCTCAGGTGTATGCCTATGAGTGCCAATGCCATAAGCAGCGAAATTTTCATTTGTCTCGCAGTATAAATTCTCAAGCTTTTCTCCTCTACCAGCTCCGCTTTTACCACTCTTTGCGTCTATTATTATGCTTGAAAGGTCTAAAACATCAGCTTTTACAAGAGGATAAAGGCTTAAAATGGCACAGCTAGTGTAACATCCAGCATTGGCAACAAGCCTTGCTTTTTTAATGTTAGCTCTATGAATTTCACTTAGTCCATACACAGCCTCGCTTAAAAAATTCACGCCCTCGTGCTTAATCTTATACCATTTTTCATAAACAGTTGCATCTTTTAGGCGAAAATCCGCACTAAGATCAATCACCTTTGTTTGCGAAAGCACCTCCTCGCTTAATTCTTTCATACAAAAGCCCTGAGGAGTAGCCATAAACACACAGTCTAAATCACTAGAAATTTCACAAAGCCTCTTATCATCACACCTTAGATCAACTAAGCCTTGCATACTAGGATAAACCTCGCTATAAGCCTTGCCTTTAAAGCTGCGAGAGCCTAGATAGCTTAATTTTACATTTGGATGCCTTAAAAGTAAGCGAACTAATTCATAGCCTGTGTAGCCATTTGCCCCTAAGATGCCAACAGTTATTTGTTTCACCAAAGATCCTTAAAATAAAAGTTTCATTATACTACAATTTTATCTTGCAAGTAAAAAAAGTTTCAAAAAAGTTTCATTCTTAAGGACTGTGCTACAAATTTGATGAAAATTTAAGGCTCAAAATGCTTTAATAGAATTTCTTCTTATCAATTTTAATAAAAATTTTGTCCTAATTTTTTTATCTTAACTTTGTTTCTTTTAAATGAAGCACACAATTTTCTTTTGGCGATTGATACTTTTAGCTGATATAATTACGGCTGAAAGGTTGGTAAAATCGATGTTAAACAAGTATATATTTTTGCCCTACATTTCGGAGCGAA
>NZ_QHLI01000079.1 GCF_006864425.1 Campylobacter troglodytis
GTGCTACGCACTCGTAACTTTGCAAGAAGGAGCAAAGTTATAGAGTAAGACACAGGGAAAATGAGTTTGCAAAAGGCACAAATCACATAAATGCAATTGAGAATTTCTGGGGCTTTGCCAAGCATAGATTAAGCAAATTTAAAGGAATTAAAAAGGAAAATTTTGTCCTTCATTTAAAGGAAACAGAATTAAGACGAAAATTTTGAGACAAAATATTTATCAAAATTTATTAAAGTTGATAAGCCAAAATCCGCTTAAGTTGTCTTGAGCCAAAAATAATTTTCATCAACTTCAATCTCACCGCTCATTTTCTAAAGAAATTTCGTTTTGCTGATTTTTTCGCACTCTTTGGCTATTAAAATGCGAATTTGCTTTGACACACAACTTTGCTCTGAAATTTGACAAAGTAGAGCGTTTTTTCGACTCTAAATCAATATTTTGCAAAGGGATGAGCCGAAAGGCGAAGTAAAAAATAACGCAAAATTCCTTAAATTTCTTTTGATACAATTTGGGAACTGATCTTTATTTTTCATAGAACTTAGCTTAAAAACCATTTGATTTAAGTTTAATTGAGTCTAAACTATGGGATATTTTTGCTACATTTAGCCTTGCAATCCGCCCTGTCGCTACGCTCAATATGACAAATTTAGGCTTTTATTTGAATTTTTGTATATTACTTCGTGCTACGCATTTGTCCTACATTTTACTATGCAAAAACAGCTACGCCCCAGCCGCTATGTCCCCACTTTGTCAAGTCTCGCAATGACGACACAGCGTGAAAATTTGGGGTTTTTAACACTAAAATTCACAAATTTATCACTAATTTTTTAAGTCCCACAGCCCTAGCGTAACGCACTGCTGTATCAAGGCTAAAGCATCCACTTGGGCTTTCAAGCCTTGCTATGTTGGATTGCTTCAAGCCACTTAAAGCCGCCACTTGCGACTGTGTGAGCTTTTTGGCCAACCTTTTGGCTATGAGTGCGGATTTTACTTGAAATTCAGGCTTTAAACGCTTAAATTCAGCCTTAAAATCACTATCTTTCAGGCACTCTTTGAGTGTTTTGTTAAAATCAATCGTTAGCATTTTTAAACTCCCTTAATCTTTGTTTTGCTGTTTGCAAGGCATTTATGGGTGTTTTTTGGGACTTTTTTACAAAAACCGCAAGTATCAAAATTATCCTATCTTTCTCGTAGCTGTAAATCGCCCTTGCTATGCCCTCTGCCGCTTTTACTATAAGCTCGAAAACCCATCTTGTAGCTTTTTGCTGTGTGGTTTGCCAAGTGTGCTAAAGTTCTACAAAAGCAAGATGGTGTGTGCCATTTTCGCTTTTAGCTTTGTTGGTAGTGCTAGAAATTCGGCATTTGCGTTTTCATTCACAAATTTCACTTCAAACATAGCTTTCCTCGTTTATTTGCCTTTGGCAACTTGGGATAAAATTATATCATTTTTGATATAAAATTTGAGTTAAAATTTTCAAATTTTGTGACTTTTTTGTTTTTAAAAAAACCCTAAATTTTAGTGAAAATTCAGAGGTTTTGAGGATAAAATCTACAAGTAAAATCCAAAATTCGCACAAAATTCAACGCTTTTGCAAATTCATCCCTCATTTAATTTAAAGACATATAATCACAGCCAAGCAAGAAATTCATAAATTTATCAAAAAAGAAACAAAATGACAGTAAGTGAGCTGAATTTAAAGGCAAAAAGCCTTTTAGAGACGCATTTTGAGGACATCGTTTTAAGTGGGGAGATTTCAAAGATTACCACTCATAGCTCAGGGCATTGGTATTTTGAGCTTAAAGATGAAAAGGCTAGTGTTAGCTGTGCTATGTTTAAGGGGGCAAACTCAAGGCTAAAATTCACGCCAAAGGTGGGCGAGAGTGTGGAGATGAGCGGCTTTGTCAGTCTTTATGAGGCAAATGCGAGGTTTCAATTCATAGTCAAAACGATGAAAAAAGAGGGCTTTGGCGACTTGGAGGCTAAATTTTTAGCCCTCAAAGAAAGGCTTGAAAAAGAGGGGCTTTTTGACGGCTTACATAAAAAGCAAATCCCTCTTTATCCTCAAAAAGTAGGCATTATCACAAGTTTTACCTCAGCTGCCTTGCAAGATATGCTTAAAATCATCTCTTGCAAAGAGTATTTTTTGGCTAAATTTTTTATCTTTAATGCCCTAACTCAAGGACAATTAGCTTCAAGCTCACTCATAAATGCCCTACAAAAAGCGGATTTAATGGGGCTTGATTTTATCATACTCGCAAGGGGAGGGGGGAGTAGGGAGGATTTGTTTTGCTTTAATGATGAGGGCTTAGCAAGGGCTATCTTTGCGGCTCAAACGCCCATCATTTCAGCCATAGGACACGAGATAGACTATGTCATTAGCGATTTTGTGGCGGATTTAAGAGCCCCAACCCCAAGTGCAGCCGCAAATATGTGCTTTTTTAGCAAAAATGACTTAGCTCAAAGCCTTGATTTAACGCAAGATAAGTTGCAAAATTTAATGCAAAATAAGATTTTAGCACTTCAAAACGAGCTAAACTCAAGCCAAAGGCTCTTTAAGGCTCAAAGCCTTGATAAAATTATCAGCGAAAAGCTTGCAAATTTATCCTCTTTAAATTCACAGTTAAGGCTGATTTTAGGGGCAAAATTTCAAAAGGCTAGCTTAAATTTAGCAAATTTAAAGCAAGCCTTCGCCCAACACGAGCATTTTTTCAAAAAGAGTGAATTTTTAGTATCACTTAGCAAGGATGGACAAAGCGTTAGGTTAGAGCAGTTACAAAAAAATGATATAATCACCCTTCATTCGCAGCAAAAGAGTAAAGGGGCTAAAATCCTATAAAAAGGGGGAAGTTATGAGAAAAATCAATTTTAGTGCAGGTCCTTCAACCCTGCCTGAAAGTGTGCTAAAACAAGCACAAAACGAGCTTTTTGATTATCAAGGCAAGGGCTTTTCGATAATGGAAATTTCGCATCGCACAAAGATTTTTGAGGAAGTGCATTTTAATGCTATGAAAAATGCAAAGACACTTTATGGCTTAAATGATGATTATGAGGTGCTTTTTTTGCAAGGTGGGGCAAGCCTTCAATTTGCGATGGTGCCTATGAATTTAAGCGAGGGGGGAGTATGTGAATACGCTCACACAGGCGTTTGGACGAAAAAGGCTATTAAAGAGGCACAGATTTTAGGCATAAATGTCAAGGTCGTAGCAAGTAGCGAGGATAGCGAGTTTAGCTATATACCAGAGGTGAATTTTAGCGAAAATGCTGATTACACCTATATCTGCTCGAACAACACCATCTATGGAACGCAGTTTCAAAGCTATCCACAATCAAAAGCACCGCTGATTGTCGATGCGTCAAGCGATTTTTTCTCTCGCAAAATCGATTTTAGCGATATTGCTATGTTTTATGGCGGAGTGCAGAAAAACGCTGGTATATCGGGACTATCTTGTGTTTTTGTGCGAAAGGATCTGCTTGAAAGAAGTGCGAAAAAAAATATCCCAAGTATGCTAAAATACGCGGTTCATAGCGAAAATAACTCCCTTTTTAATACCCCTCCCACCTTTGCGATTTATATGTTTGGCTTGGAGATGCAGTGGTTGCTTGATAATGGGGGCTTGGATGCCATCAACGAACGCAACAAAGCTAAAGCAAGGCTCATTTATGAGTGCATAGACAGCTCAAATGGCTTTTACAAGGGACATAGCGAGAAAGAGTGCCGCTCTTTAATGAATATAAGCTTTAAGATAGCCTCAACTGACTTAGAGCCTATCTTCGTGCAAGAGGCTGAAAAGGCAGATATGCTAGGACTTAAAGGACATAGGCTTTTGGGCGGAATTCGTGCAAGCCTTTACAATGCCATCACTTTGAAACAATGCGAAAGCTTGGCTGAATTTATGCGTGAATTTGCTAGGAAATATGGGTAAAACGGCTTGTCTTGCGGACGCTTTTTTGTTTTGCTACACTCACAATCCGTTGGGTGTGGAAATACTCACAAACTTCGTGCGGATGGATGACATTGTTTTATCCGCACCCATTCGCCCTTGCAATCCTTTTTGCTCGCGGTTGCAAGAGCAAAAAGCTTGAAAATACTTTGTTAAATTCATAGCAAAATTCACAAAAAATTCACGCAATTTTGCCTAATTTTCGCAAATTTCTGTGAATTTTTTGCGAATTCTCATTAAAAATTCACAAATTATCAAGCCACAAAAACTCAAACAAGCTCGCCCATCAAAGCATCCACCAAAACAACGCCCTCATACATCTGCTTTTTGTCATCGTAGCTTATTTTGGGAAAGATTTTTTCGTTTTTGTAGCAATTTGGCATTAGGACAATTTTGTGCGGATTGTCGATGAGATAACTAGCCCACCAACCAAAGGTGCTATTAGAGATGATAGCGTGCTTGCAAGAACGCATTATTTTCTGTGCGACATTATCCTCGCCGTTGTTTTTCACAAATTCAAACTCCACGTCTTCCTTACATTCATCGCTTAAAGTAGCCAAAAATTCACGCTCACACCACAAAATGTCGTTGCTAAATATGAAAATATAAGGCTTTGCGAGTTTTGATTTAAGGTAATTTATCGCACCACCATAATACTCACCCTTTAAATTCAAATAAAAGTCCGTATGCTTCAAATAATCGCCCCTGCGAATGTGTAAAAACACGCTATCTTATGTTTGTAAAATGCGTTGTTTAAGCGTAGCATTTGCGGGGATTAGCTGGGTTTTTAAGCTAAATTTAGTGCGGATGATGTTCTCTATGTCCTTAAAATACTCCAAGTTAAACCAAGATCCACCAAAATAGCTGTTTGGGTGAATGCAAATTGAGTCTAGTGGCACATTTTCAAAGGAAGCACGGTTCATTAGATATTTATAAGGTCGCTTTATGCGTTGATTTGGCGGGAGTTTCGCCCTGTCCTTATCTACCAAATCAAAAAATAAGTTTTCATCAAAATCCAAATCAATAGGCAAGATTCGATTAAAATGAGTAATTTCTAAATTTCTAATATCAGTGGGATTTAAGAAGGTATTATCCCCCCACAATTTGCTAGATATTATATTTTCACTTTTGTATATGTTTGTTTTAGGGCAATGATGAGCGTCAAAAACCACATCATAACCCCTATTTTGCAACGCTCTACCAAAGGCGTAGTGATACATTTGATTACCAAGTCCGCCGCCGATAGCCACGACAACTAGCTTTGATTTTGTTAAATAATTGTGTTTATAATACAGCGTTTGTCTTTCGTGTTGTATTGTTTTCCTTGCCTTTTCTAGCTCCCAACTTTCAAGCTCATTTAAAAATTCATTGCCTACTAAAAGACGGCAAATAAAGCGTTTTTTGTTTGGATTTTTGATTATACTCGTGCAAATTTTCGCCTTAAATGAAGTCATAGCATGTCTTTTTGATGATTTTAAAACTCTCATTGCAACATATTTTGGTAAGTTTTAACAAAGATTTTGCCAAAAAGCGTGAATTTTCAGCTTTTTCTAACTTTTTTGTGAATTTTTAGCGAAATTTACGATTTTTGTAAAAAGCCTTTTAAACAGCATTTAAACCCTTTTATAAAAACTCAAACTCGTGTTGCCAAATTTTTTGATCTTGTGTTGCGTAAAAGCTCTAAATGTTGCTGGGGTAGGGATTTGTGAGCTATGTTCTATAATAAAACTTTGTAAATTCGAGCCTTGTAAGGTATTGATGAGTGTAAAAACCCGCTCATAAATGTCCTCAAAGCCATTTCGCAGATGAAAAGGCGGGTCAAAATAGGCTATTATGCCCTTTTGGCTGAATTTCTTATCTTTAAATAAAAGAGGTAAAAGCTCAAAGCTGTCCGCGTTGAAAATTTGCATCCTTTCTCTAACAAAGCTAGCATTGAAAGCTCGCACCTTTTTTACATCAATAAGATCTAAATTCCTTGAATTTTCACTAAAATTTAAAGCCTCGCAGTCAAAATTCCTTGAATTTTCGCCAAAATTGATGGAACTTACATCGCAGGCTTTTGAATTCTCGTTAAAAATCAAGGCTTGCATCTTGCAAGAGCTTGAAGTTGCTTTAGAATGCAAGGTCTTACAAGCAAAATTCCCAAAATTTGCCTTAGAATTCAAAGCCTTGCAGTCAAATTTGCCTGAATTTCCATTAAAATTCAAGCCCACATTCTCACAAACCTTAAAATCCCTACTAGAATTCACCGCCTCACGCCCCTTTTGCAAGGCTTCTTGATTCTTGCAAGTTTTCAAACCACCACTAGAATTCACAGCATTCAAAGTAGAATTCCTTGAATTTCCCCTAAAATTCAAACCAGCCTTATCATAAATCCTTGAATTTTCGCTGTCTAAAAGCCTTCTCGCATTCTCACAAGCTATTTCATAAGCTTTTTTGTCCTTTTCGATTATCGCAACGCCCAAGGCATCGTTGCTTAAAGCCTCAAATGCCATTGCCCCACTTCCGCCAAAGACCTCCACAAAGATTTTGTCCTTCAGCTCAGCTCGCAGAGTATTAAAAACACAGGCTCTTACTCTGCTTTTTGTGCTTCTTGTGGTTTCAAGGTTTGGTAAAAAGAGCCTTTTGCCCTTAAATTTGCCACTTTGTATTATAAGGGGGGGAGGGGTATTTTTCATCTTTACTCGCTTTTTGTTTTAAAATGTTTGCGACAAAAATTAATTTACTAAGTCTTAAAATGCTATTTCCTTGCAAGCTATCTTAAAAGCACTTTTTTGGCTAGTTTAAAGCATTTTGCCACAAAGGCAGATCCGCACAAAAACAAGCTTGTGATAAGAAGTGCTTCTTAAAGCGTAAATCTAAGATTATTTTGTTAAAAAAGCCACCTAAAAGGGCTTAATCTTATCATTTATAGCAGATCTTAGCCTTTCTTCAAGCCTTGATATAGCATCATCAAGGTCTTTTTGATAGGATAGCTTAAACTCAGCTGAGATATTTTTAATCCTCTCTTCTAGCTCCTTGATCTTTTCATTTGCAACCTGCAAGGCTAGTTCTTTCAAGGCCTTGTCAAAGTCATTTAGAGCAGCAAAAAGCTCGTCTTTATTAAAGGGGATGTCAAGCTGGGTTGAATGCTTGCAGATTATAAATTGAGGTTTGTTAAAGGAGATCTTTTCATCGCAGATGATGAAATCGCAGTCCTTTTTTTGACTTAGATGTTCTCTTAAAAAAAGCTGTAAAGCCCTTTCTAGTATGAGATCCTTGCATTCTAGTGCTATCTTCATTTTTTTCCTTTTTTGTATCTTAAAAACTGACCGTTTTTTAAGTTTAAATTAAATATAAATAAAAAATTATCAAGCTCTTTATATTAGCATAAAATTCTTAAAAACTATGTTAAATCGCCCATTTTGCCTCCTAAATTTAAAATATATTTGCTATAAATTTATTTTTGTTTATAATTTGTTTTTTTTTTTTTTATAAAGCTGAATTTTTCATTAATTTTAATAAAA
>NZ_QHLI01000080.1 GCF_006864425.1 Campylobacter troglodytis
CACAAGGACGAGAAACCTTACACAAAACGGCGATTTTGCTCACGCAAATATCAGCACAAAAGCACTCCAAAATTTGCCGAAATTTTCGCTCCGAAATGTGCGACAAAAATATATACTTGTTTAACATCGATTTTACCAACCTTTCAGCCGTAATTATATCAGCTAAAAGTATCAATCGCCTAAAACAAATATGAAAATATGCAGTGATTTTATAGCAAAATACAATAAAACAACAAATAAAAAATAAGGAGTTTAAAATGTAAAAAAAAGATTTAAAAACTAATTAAAAACTATAAAAAAAATATCAAAAAACTAGAAAGGATTAAAAATGAATCATTATGAAGTATTAGGACACTTAGGCAGAGACTTTGAGGTAGAAATTCACACTCGAAAAGATAATGGCGAAGAGTTTATTGTCGCAAAAAACTCAATAGCCTCAAGTGAAAAAAGAACCTTTATAGATAAACAAGGAAACAAAATCACAAAGGAAAGAACAGAGTGGATACCTATTCAAATCTTTGGCAATAACGCTAAAATAGCCGCACAGTATTTCAAAAAAGGCGATAAATTTTTGCTTGAAGGTAAATTAAGAACAAATACTTACCAAGATGAAAATGGTAAAACAAGAACTTCTTTTATGGTAGAGGTAAAGAAATTTTACTTCTTAAAACCAAAAGAAAAAGAAGAGCAAGTTATTTCTACAAATCCACCACAAGAAGTAGAGCAAATCAATGCTATCAATGAAGAGCTTGTAGAAAATACGCAAGAGATATTTTAAAAAGGGCTTTATACCCTTTTAATATATGAAAGGAAAAGACAATGATGACATATGCATACAATCCAAGCACCGAACCACTATGGACAAGCACTGTGCAAGACTTAGTGAAGCTTTATCATTCACAAGCTCAAAAAGAAAAAAGAGAAAAAGAAAAAAAAGCCATTAAAAAGGCACAAGCTTTACAAAGAGCTAAATTAAGAAAAGAATTATTAGCTCAAAAAAAAGCTCAAAAGGAACTTCAAAAAAGCCAAGCAAAAGCTTTTTTACAAAAATAAAAAGAGTTGAAAAATGAAAAGAACTAAAAGCCAAGAAAAAAGCGTTGCAAATGTCGCTGAAATTATGCAAGCAGTAGAAAAAGCTGAGCGTGAATTTGGTGAAAGGTGGATTTTAAAAGTTTATCAAAGAGAATTAGAAAAAAAGGATAAGAATGCTTAAACTTTTCCCCCTTTTTCTAGCCTTTTGTATAAATGTTTTAAATGCTAATGATTTTATTGATGCAAGTAAGGCATTTAAACTTGATGCAAGAATTTTGTGGGCTATCGCTTATAAAGAAAGCAGACACACCTCAAACATAATAAGTAAGCCTAATAAAAACGGCACTTATGACATAGGCATTATGCAAATTAATTCTATGCACCTTAAAAGGTTAGAAAAAGAATATGGAATAAGTCAAAAAGATTTACTGCAAAAGCCAAGAGTAAATATTTTTGTAGGAGCTATGATTTTAAGAAAATGCTTTGATTTATATGGAGTAACTGAAAAGGGCATTACTTGTTATAATGGATTAAAACAAGGTAATCCTTATGGTAAAGATATATTAAAAATCATTGAAAATAAAGATAAAGAACATAGAAAAAAACAAATTAATAAATCATTAAATACTTATTTTTTACTAGAACAAAAACAAGATTTTATAAAGGTTATAAACTATGAAAATAATTAGTTTTTTAAAATCATTAATATCTTATAAAAATATAAGAAAGATATTAACATACTATTATTTTTATAGGTTAATTGATAGAATATTTAAGGGATTTAAAAGATGATAGGAAGCTTATTTAACTTTTTAAATTTTTTAAATGTGAGTGTTGAAGAAACAAAAGTTAAGCCAAACGAACAAGAAATAAACGAAAAGGATAAAAATAAAATGAATACTGTGGAATTAGAAAATGAAGAAGAAAATATCTTTAAAGAGGAAAAAAAGATTATCACAAAGGTAATTAATGGAAAAGAAGTGAAAATAGAACTGACAAGTCAAAGCATACCTATAAGTAAAACACAAGCCATTAAAAAAACTTACACACAAAGGATACAATGATGAAAAAAATATTAATGATATTTGCGATTTTAACAATGTTTATAAGCTCTAATGCTTATGGTGCAAAAAATGACGGCGAAAATAAAGATAGAAACGAAATAGCTCAATGGTCAGACGAAATATTGAAAGATACTAAAGCCTTTGTTTCAAATTCTTTTGATAGTGTAATGTCTTTAACACAAAATGTAACAGGAAAAGTAGTAGGAGCGGCGTGGAAAAAGATGAGTGATTTTATGAATAGTGCAGTCATTTACACTCTTATTGCTTTAATAGTATGTATTTGGCTTATTAAACTTATGCGAAATGGTGGAGAAATATCAAAAGAGGAGATATACAAAGCGGTTATCTTTGTGGTTATATTTGCCATTGTGTATGCTATTTTAAGCTCTAAAACAGCCTTTAATGAAGTTATGAGTATGTTTCAATTACCCTCTCATCTAATGCAATCAATATTTGGAGGTCAATCTTCAACTCAACAAGCATTACAAAAGGTTTTTGCTGAGCCTTTTATGGAAACATTTAATATTTTTACACAATTTTATGGTAGCTTTACTGAAAAAATAGATTGGATATTTGGAACTGAATACTTAGCAGGTATTCCATTTGCTTTTGCCATTGTTTCAATATATCTGTTCTATATTTTAATAGCTCTTGCAGTGATTTTAGCAGTAATAGTGATTCAAGTTTATTCTATATTTCTAACAGGGATTTATCAATGCTTTGCTCCTCTTGTTATCTTTTTACTTCTTATACCACAAACAAAGAGTATCTTTTTTGCTTGGTTAAAATCCTACATAGGTATCACTATGTATGTGCCTTTATCATCTTTAGCTATTCAAATATTAGCCGCAAATCCTGCTAAAATTAATTCTAGTAATTTTATAACAATGACTCAACAAGTTTTTACCTTTTCATTAACAGGTTTATTATTAGCCGTTTTAGCTATAACTATGCTTTCTAAAATGCCTACTTGGATAAGTGAATTATTAGCAGTAGGTAATCAAGGTGTAGGAATGGGTGGAGCAATAGGACTAGCAAAAACTGCTGGTTCAGCAGTAGGTTCATTTGCAAAAACATCAGCACTTAATCCTATGAAAGCTATGGGTGGTAATTTATTAAATGCTGGAAAAACTGCTTTAAGTGGCGATAGCGTAGGACAAAAAGTCGGTAATTTTGCAAGCTCAGCCGCAAGTATAGCTTCTGCGGGGACAGTTTCAAAAGACGGATTTAAAGCAGTGGGAAGAGGCGTAAGGCAAGGATATAGAAATATTTTAAACAAACTTGACAAGGATAAAATTTAACTCTTTATTAGAGCAAGATGAACTTACTCAATAAAGAGTTAAATTTATTGAAAACACTGAGAGTATCTTTCCTTAAGAGCTGAAGGTGTCCATTTAAGCATTTTCTCATCAGTATTCATAAATTTTTCTATTTTCTCTTTCGTGTCTTTACCTGTAAAATACAATTTTGTATAAAGAGGAATTACTGATATAACCCCCTCTTTATCTTTAATAAAATAATAAAGAAGTCCGTCCCTAATAGAACCATCAGGATTACATTCTTTATTACCTATAAAACCAAATTCTGCCTTAGCCTCTTCTTCGCTTAAAATAGTCTCATTAGGAAATTTTTTCTTTATTAAAGATTCTGGTGTTTCACTACCACAAGAAATAAAAAATAAGCCTACTAAGCTTACACAAACACTTAATAAAGTGCCAACTCTTAACTTTTGTAATGTTTTCATAGTTAAGTCCTTTCTAAAAAAATTCGAAGTTATTATAATATATTTTTATTAATTTTTATCCACTTTTTATAAAAAAAATTGTATTTTTTTATTTATAAATTAATTAAAAATATGGTATAATTACCTATCAATAAATAAGAAGGATTTAAAATGAGACGGTCAAAAAAAGAATGTAAAATTGTCAATAGGGAAATTTTTAATGCAAAACTCTTAGAAACTAAGCTGAGTAAAGAGGAATTTGCTCACTTTTACAATATCCCTTTGAAAACATTTTATGCGTGGGAGATTTTGAATAATTATCCTGTATATACTGAATTGCTTTTAAATACACATATAAGGGCTAATGCTTATGATTTGTATCAAAACGATTATGAAGAATACTCTAAATTAGAAAATGAAATTACCGAACTTATCAATGAAAACAAGAAACTACAAAAACAAATTGAGAGTTTTGATGAATTTAAAACTGCTTTAATCAATTCGCTTTAAATATCCTCTTTTTGCTTTTTATCCAACTTTTTAGTGTTGTTAATTTTTTGCTTTTTTCCTTTTGCTCTCTAGCCTTTGGCTTTTTTGTTTGTTTTGCACATTAAGCCAAGCTACGCTTGTCTTAATTGTGTTTTCAAAGCCCTGCGGTCTTTGAAAAAAACGCTTACGCTTAAAGCGGGGGACACCCCCGCAACGCCCCCGTTATTGTATCGTGCTACGCACTCCATTGATTTATCGGCACACTTCGTGTGCTTGTTGTGGGCTACGCCCACAAAAAAGGGGGGAAAAGGGTTTGGATTTTGGTTGTTTTTTGGTATTTTTTTGTTAAGTTATGTTATAATTATATAAATAAAAAAAGAAAGGGGGAAGCTTGACAATGAAACAAAAAAGGTTCATTAGTTACACAGGAGCGGTTAATTTTCTTAAGGGCAAAAACTTTGTTTTATGTAACGAAGCTTTGCAGCTTGACGAAAATTTATTAAGTGATTTAGAGTTACAGGAGGGACAAGATATTTTTTCTTGTTACCTAACGGATTTAAGCGAAGACGAGGTCAAATTCTTAACAAAGAATTTTAAGGGTCTTTAATGAAATTTGCGAAAGTGCAGGACTTGACCCCGAAACAGGAAGAAAAACTGCATTAAGGCTATTTTTAAAACAAGGCTATATTTAAGGAGGGAAAAAATGAATTATGCAGAAAGAACGCTTATTAAGCAAAGAAGCTTAAACAAAAACTTGAAAGAAAGGATTAAGAAAGCCCGTTATGAATGCTACAAGGACATTGTAGCAAGGGGCGGACTTTATGAGAATTTAGGGGACAAGCAAGAAAGGGAGCTTTTAGAGTTTGTGGTGAGTTTAGAAAGAAATATAAGATTAGATTATAACTTTTTTCAAGGCTTAAAAGACAAAATAACAGAGTTTGTCAATCAACTTACAAATTTAAGCGACAAAGACTTGCCAGCCATTAAACGCTTTATAAGAAGCTATGAAAGAAACGAAGCTTTATCAGCTTTACAAAGTGCTTAAGGGGGTTACAATGTGTTATTTAGAGGTTATCAACAAAAGAAATAATCTTAATAAAATCATAAAACTTGATATTTACACCTTAATTGAATGTATTAAGATTTACAGATTTTATAAGAGATTAAAAAATTTTGAAACAAAATTAAGGAGCGTAAAATGATTTTTACACAACAACAGCAAAAGCAAAACGCACAAAACATTCTTAAAATAAAGGTTGAGTGTTTTTTAAACAGCTTAAACGACAAAGAAGGCTTTATTTTAAGAAAGATTGCAAGGAGTAGAGAATTCAAAGAATTCTTAAAAGAAAGAGAATTAAGCACACCTAGCCTTTTTAGCTATGATGAACAAGGCGTAGGAATGGGCTTATTTAGTGCAAATTAAAAAGGAGAGAGAATGAGAACAACGCAGGAATTAAACAGGGAAGAGCTAAACGAGCTAAAAGAAATTTATCTTACACAGCTTAAGGCAAGTTACAATAAGGGCGTAAGCTATGATGAATTATGCGAAGCCGAATATATCATCAGCGATGAAAGCATACACGAGCATTACGAGGGAACATACTTTTGCAAAGAAGACTTTTTTTGCAATGTGATTTAAAGAGAAAGGATTAAAAATGTTTTACAAAGCACAAACAAACAGCGAATTCAGAAAATGGACTATGAATAGTCCATTATTCAATACAAGGGGTGAGGCGATAGATTGGATACTTACTAAGAGAAACATTTGTCAAGGGCAAGAAAAGGATTATAAGGTATTTAAAAGTGCTTATATAAGCCTTTATAATAACGATGGGCAAAAGGTCAAGGACTTAATCAAATTCAATTTTAACGCCTTAGGTATGATGAAACCTTTGTTTTTAAAGAAAAAAGGAGCTTAAAATGCGAAATAAAGTATTTTACTATGAAAAAGTATTTTACTATGATGTAGGATATATAGCCAAAGGCAATTTTTATAGTAGCTTTAAAGGTGCAATCAAAGACGGCGAATATGTCTGGGAAAGGCACTTTCCCAAATATAGCTTAAAAGACGCCATAGACATTGCGAAAGTGTTAGGAAATTTGCTTTCAGCAAAAGCGGGAATTTTGGTTGCACACTTTGAAGACAAAACGCAAAAGGTGTATTTTTTCAAAAATCGCCGTAGAGACAAAATTTTACAATTACGATATGAAAGGGGGATAAGATGAAAGTAAAAATTCAAAGAAGCATTTTAAACGAAATGAGTGAAATTTACACTTATGAAAATGTAGATTTATTCAAAGCAGTTTTAAAGCAAGCACAAGGCAAGCACATAAAACAAAACAATGATTTATGTGCTAGGTTAAGCTATGCTGAAGCTATGCAAAGGCTAAAATACACTTACGAATGCGGCAGAGACAGCGGAACAAACGGCTTTATGTGGAACGGCGAATGTAATGAATTCTTTGAAAAGCACCAAGAAGCCGTTATAGCGTGGCTTAAAGAATTTGCAAATGGTTTAGGATTTAGCAGCATAACCGAGCTTTTAGCTAGTATGCAAAAAGACGAGAAAATAGACTTTGTGGAAGATTTGCTATATTTAGACACTAAAGGAATTTATCTCAATCAAAGCTACACAGTAGCCCTAATAGTTCGTCAGCTTGTATATGAAATCGCTTGTAGCTTATGTGAAATAGGCTATTTTAACAAAAAACTAGCAGGGTAAAGGAGGATAAAATGAAAGAACTAATCGAAATATCTTGCTATGACAAGCAAAACGCCTACAAAGGCGGTATAGAAGTTGTAGGCAAGGACAAGGCAAACGCCTTAATCGCTGAAATTTTAAGTGTAGCCGATGAAAATGTGCTTTACTGCACCATCGAAGTAAAGGGGGTTTTAAATGAAAGCCTTTAACAACATAGCCTTTAATAAAATAGACGAGGCGAACGCACTTGGAAAATCAGCCCTTAACAAAGCCTTTTTAAAGCATTTTGTAGAGGCTAGAATTCTAGGATACAATGCAAACAAAAAGTTAGTATTTTTCTTTGAAAAGCCTGAAAATGTGAAGTGTTTTACAGAGCGTAAAGAG
>NZ_QHLI01000081.1 GCF_006864425.1 Campylobacter troglodytis
TCAAAGCTTTCATTTTAAATTCAAGCTTTAATTTTAAAGCTAAATCTTTTAAAAAAGCTTGAATTTAAAGCCTTGCAAATTTAATCGATGATTTGTTTTAAATTTAAGTTTTGCGATTTTAAATGGCTTGTTTTTAAATTTAGGCTTTGTGAATTTGGCCGTCTTGTTTTAAAATCAAGCACTGCGAATTCAAGCCCTTTGTTTTGAATTCAAGCCCTACAAATTCAAGGCTTTCATTTTGAAATTTCAGCCTTGCGAATTTAAACGGTTTGTTTTGAATTTAAGTCCAGTAATTTCAAGCACCACAAATTCAAAGCCTTGTTTTTAAATTCAAGCTTTGAGAATTCAAGCTCTGTGAATTTAATTAAGCCAAAGCCGATTAAAAGCCAAAGCCTCTTTAAATTCAAGCAAGTTTTCAAATTTAAATTCACGCAAATTCTAAGTTCTCAAAGGCTCTTTTTGATTCTATGCTCATATCTTTGCTTGGTGTTTTTTATCTTATCCCTAGCAAATTTTTGCATATCCTCAGCCTCGTCAAACTCATCTACTATCTCCTCGCCCAAAAGCGTTTCTGTTAGATCCTCAAAGCTTAAAACCCCAAAAAACTGCCCATATCTATCTTGCACCACAAAAAATCTTTCCTTCCTTACCATAGCAAGTTGCAAAAGCGTCAAAACCGAGATATTATCAGGCACCACATAAACAGGATGTATGAAGTGGATTAGCTCCTTGCTTGGATCCTTGATGGCTTGCTCTAAAAGATCATTTGTGTAGACCACGCCCACCACAGTCTCTGTATTTTCAGCATAAACAGGCACTCTTTTGAAATTTGAAAGATCCTCTTTTTTTAAGATATCTTCTATTTTGTCATTGTATCTGTAAGCTTTGACAACGGCTCTTGGGGTTAGTATGTCTGAGGCTTGGTATTTTTTAAGCATTAAGAGGTTTTGAATTATCCTTAACTCCTTTTCGTTGATATTTCCTCCCTTTTTACCCAAATCACTTGCTGCTAAAATCTCCTCACGGCTTATCTTATCTTGTGAATTAACTGATAGAAGATGAATTATAATCTTAGCCACCCAAACAAGAGGAAAGGTAAGCTTTAAAAGATAATGTATGCAAACAGCAACACTTGGAGCAAGGGCTTGCCAATACACAGCACCTATGGTCTTTGGCAAGATCTCAGTAATGTAGATCATAGCTATGGCAAAAAGGGCTGAGGCAACAAACTGCCACTCATCCCCGTAAAGCTCATTTACTTGCACTCCAAAGCCTGTCGACATAGCAGTTACAGCGAAGGTATTAAGCACTAAGATAGCACCTTCGGCATCTTCTATGTTTTCTTTAAGATGCTTTAAGTATCCGCCAACCCTTGGATGCTTTTTGGCATAGCTTTCCACAAAAGAAGGAGTAGTGCTTAAAAATACAGATTCTAAGATAGAACAAAAGGTGCTTAAAACAATAGCAACAAGACAGTAAGTTATAAGTAATACCATAAACCCTCCTTAACGAATCTTTAAATTTCCAACCCCAAGCACAGCCTCAATGGCATCCTCAAGGCTAACAACACCCACAAAGGCTCTTTTTTTATCAATGACCAAAAATAAATGCTCCTGCCTTAAAATAAAAAGCTTAAGCAAGGTGAAAACCCTCATCTTTGAGCTAACAAGCCTTAGCTCCTTTGCTATGTTTTTTAAACTCTCCTCGCCTTTTTTAGCAAGGCTGGCTTTTAAAATTTCTCTTCTATAAACTATGCTTTTAATGCTGCCATCGCTTGAAACAAGGGGTATCCTTGAATATCTCTTGTCCTTTGTTGATTCAAGTGCCTTTGAAACTGTGTCATCCTCATTTAGGGTAAAGACCTTATTTTTAGGGATCATTATGTTAGAAACTATGAGAGGTCTTTGCTGTATGAGATGATCTAAGATTTCAAGTTCTAGCTCGGCTAGTGTGCCACCTTCTTCTGCTAACTCCATTAGGGCTAGAATTTCATCCCTGCTCATGCCCTTGTTGGTATTATCTCTAAAAAAGAAGGTTGTGATTCTTGAAACATAAACAAAGGGAAAGGCTAGATAATATAAAACGATCAAAGGATAGCAGCAAGGCAAGATCAGCCTCTTCCAGTAAAGTGCTGAAAGCGTTTTGGGGATAATCTCAGCTATGTATAAAACGCTAAGTGTCATTCCAACAGCAGCGGCTGCTTGCCATTTATCTCCAAAGACCTCGACAAACTGAGCTCCAACAGCAGCTGCTCCAATTGTATTAGCAAACATATTTACAACAAGAACCGCACCTACGGAGTTGTCTATATTTGTCTTTAAATGCTTTAAGATCTTGCCTGTTTTTGACTTTGAAGCCACGCTTTCTATGTAAGAAGGGGTTGCTGAAAAAAGCACAGCCTCAAATACAGAACAAATCCCAGAGGCTAAAACAGTGCCAACAAAAAAGATAAGTAATAGGGTCATAGTGTTTCTGCCTTTAATATAAATTCTGCTTTTAATCAATCATTTGCGCTAAGCATTGCTTGATCTTATCTTGCTTAAATCTGCAAACTAAGTTTGAATTTTTTGTTTTTTATTTTGTTCTTTTTTTTTTACCTCTTTGAATTTGCAAGGCTATGTTAAAATGTTTTTTCATTGTGATTCAAACTGTGCTTTAAATTGCCTTAAAACAGTGCTTGAAATTCAAAATAAAAACCTTGCGTTCAAAATCACAGCCTTGAATTCAAAGCAAAAGCATAGCAAGGACACAAAAGCCTTGAATTTAAAGCAAAAACCTTGCCAAAATACAAAAGCAAGAGCTTAACTGTGAATTCAAGCCTATCTTAAAATTCACAGCTTATTTGTCTTGCAAAATTTTTTACATTCATTTATATCTTTATATAAAAAAAACCGTTGATTTTATCACTACCTTGTCGTTTATCAAAAAAGCTTGTAAAGTTCTTGTCCTTTTAGATACTTCGCAACTATTTTGTATGACAGCGTAAAATTTGAGATACTTCGCAATGCTTTGTATGACAAAAAGAGCTTTTTTGAATTTTTCTCATACTGAGTTTTCGTAGAAAACGAAATATCTCTTTTTAAATTACGAGCTTCTTTGGCCTCACTCCTAGAATGACAAAGTGAAACTTAAAATGCTTCACTTCCGCTTTGTATAACAAAGCTCTTTGTCATACAAAGAGTAACAAAGCATCTTAAAAAGCAAATGCCCCAACCTTAACAAAAACACAGTTTTTACAAAAAAAGCTTGAATTTATAATACATAAATTCATTTAAATTCAAGGTTTTTTCATAAAAAATTAATTTTAAACAAAAGTTTAATCTTATTTTACTTAAACAAAGCTTAAAAAATTCACAGCCATTTTGGATTTGTAGTCCAACTTATAGAAAGCCAAATTTTATAGGATGGCACCTCAAGGGCTCTTTCTATCTCATCTCTTATGAGATCTAAATTTGCAACAGGGCTTTGAAAGTCTTTATTTACAAGTATATTTACCTCCACCATAAAAAAGCGCCCTGACTTTGCTGTGTGCGTATCATAATCGCTAAAGCCGTATTTCTTGCTCATATGATCCATAACCTCTGTGATCTTATCATCAAGCTCGGCCGGTGCTAACATCACAAGATCCTTAAAATTTGAGATGGCTATCTTTGTAGGGGCTATGCAAAGCATAAAAGAAAGCACACAAAGCAAGAAAGGATCTATGTAATTTGCTACAACTTGTGCCTCAAAGCTTAAAAAGGCAAAAAGCTTGGTATTAAAGAGTAAAAACACAGCACCAAAGGCGATCAAAGCCCCTATGTATAAGACACAGTCTATCTTCCACTCTATATTATCTACCCTTATGAGATCTGATTCTAGTTTTTTAGCATACACGTTTGTGTAAAGGTATAAAACAAGGCAAAATACAAAGGCAAAGATGCTATAAATCGCCGTAGCACCCAAATGAATCTCATAGCCTCCGCTAAGTAGGCTTGAAAAAGAATTTATAAAGGCATAAACACAAACAAAGATTAAAACTAGGGATTTAAAAAGATTAACCATAGGCTCAAAGCGAACATAGCCGTATTGAAAAAGCTCATCATCATCCTTGTAGATATAACGAGAAGTAACCACGCTCATAGCCCCAAGCCCAACGCTAATAAGACAGATAAAGCCATCAAAAACGACAGTTAAAGACTTCAAAGCAAGTCCAAATCCTATGCCAAAAATGGCTAGGATCAAGGCACTATACATAGAAATTTTAAGCACCTTTTGTTCTTGCAAATTTTGAGCCGCTGGGGATTTTAAGGGCTCTTGTTGTTGAAACTGTCTTACACTTTTTACATAATTTTGCTTTTTAGCAAGGACCTTGCCAAAGGGTAAGGAATTATCTTGATTTGATTTTGCCACAGTGGGTCCTTTTTGAATTTTATTTTTAATAATTATAGCATAAATTTTTCGTTTATATCAAAAAGCAAGGATTTTAAAAAACCGTTTTTTAAATTCAAAGATGCTAAAAATGCACAAAAAAGCTAAGAAAAATTCAAAAAAGCATTAAAGAAGGGCAAATTTTAGCCGATATAAAAAAAAAAAAAACGAAATTTTTGTCAAAATCTATGATAAGCCCTTGCATTTTGCCTTAAATTTTATTATAATTTTACCCAAGGAGTTGCTATGAGCAAAGAACAAGCTTACATCATCACAGTGGCTAATCAAAAAGGAGGCAGCGGCAAAAGCACTGTTTCTGTTAATCTTGCTGTGAAACTCTTGGAATTCTCCAAAAAGGTGCTTGTAGTAGATACCGATCCGCAAAAAAGCATAGAAAGCTTTACAAATATAAGAGAAAGCGAAGAAAACTCCACAAAGATACAAAGACATTTTACCCTCACAAACCGCACAGGCAACATAGCTGAGTCCTTAAAGCAGTTTATAGAACTTTATGAGTTTATCATCATAGATACAGGTGGCATTGACAGTCAAGAGTCAAGAAAGGCTATGCTTTATGCCGATGCTATCATTTTGCCCACCACACCTTCTCAATTTGATGTAGATGTGCTTGAAAGTATGCTTCAAATGCTTACTGAGATCAAGGATGTAAATGAAGATATGAAGATTTGCATACTAATGAACAAAATCAGCACAAATGTCTTCTTAGACAAGGACTTAACCGAGTACAAAAAGGGGGTTACAAAGCTTCAACAAGATTTAAATTTAAAGGATGATTTCTATCTTTTAGAACATGTTTTAAAAGAAAGGATAGCTTACAAAAGAGCAGTTAGCGAGGGGCTTGGCATCGTTGAGTTTAGCGATAGCAAGGCAAGAGTTGAATTTGAAGATTTTTTCGCTGAATTTGCAAGGGTTGTCTCCTTGCCGATCAAAACTTCAAAATCCAAAAAGAAATAAACTTATAAAGGAGACAAAATGAGCAATCAAGACAAAATAGATAAGATCGACAAGATCGAAGAAAACAAAAAGGCACAAGCCATAATCACAAAGGCTTCAAGCTCTACAAGCTCAAAAACTAGCCAAAAAGGCAAGAAAGAATGTGCCAAGGAAGCCAACAAAAAAGAAGGTAGTAAAAAAGAGTGTGCCAAGAAAGAGTGTGGCACAAAGGAGCTAAAAAGCCTTTCTGTTGGCAACATAAATATAAAGGCTAGTGCCAAAAAGATTAAAAAGGTCGAAGAGCTTTTTGCTAAATTTAAAAGCGCAGAGGAAAAGAACTGCTTTATCTCAAAGGCTATCTTAAAGGCTGTTAAAAAGCATAAATAGGCAAAGAGCTTCTTCGGTCGCTATGCTCCCAGAATGATAAAAATTCAAAAAAACTCTTACATTCTTGTCATTTTGAATGTGTGATAAGAATCTAAAAATTCACATTGTCATTTTGAGGGAGCTAGTGCGACCGAAGAATCTCGTAATTCAAAAAGAGATATTTCCTTTTCTAAGAAAACTCAATATGACAAAGGCAAAAATTGTCATACTGAGCGAAGTATCTTAGCACAAAAGAACTTCTTTTGTAAATAAAATTCTTTAAAAATAGATTTTCTTCGCTACATTTTA
Organism: Campylobacter troglodytis; assembly: GCF_006864425.1. GTDB lineage: Bacteria > Campylobacterota > Campylobacteria > Campylobacterales > Campylobacteraceae > Campylobacter_D > Campylobacter_D troglodytis. Next base: position 6,040 of record NZ_QHLI01000081.1, read on the forward strand.
TAAGTTGCTAAATTCTTTTGGCTCAAGATACTTTAATAGGATTTTCTATTATCAATTTTAATAAATTTTGATAAATTTTGATAAAGATTTTGTCCTAAAATTTTAACCTTATATCTAAATTATATTTCTTTTAACTGAAGGATAAAATTTTCTTTTTAGCCATGAAATTTGGCAAGTGTCAACTTTGCAAAGTCCCAAAAATTCACAATTTCGTTTATGTGGTTTCGCCCATTTGCAAACTCGAATTTGGCGTATTTTACCCTATAATGTGCCTTTGCTACTTCTTGCAAAGTTGCAAGACAAAACGAAGCAAAAAATCCACCAAGGCACCGTAGGATTTTAGTCCATCGCTGTAAATTTCACTTTCTTTAAGCTCTGCAAAGTCCCTTATGATAGGTAATAGCTCTTTGGCCAAGCAGTGTTTTACCACTTGTATATAAACTCGTGCGATTGCGTTTTAACATACCTTCTCGCAAAGGGACGAGTGCGTAGCACAAAGTAAAAACACAGGCGTTTTATTGCCAACCCCACACCTACGCTTGCCACGCACCCTTTTTGCTCCGAAATAACTCTCACCCTCTTCAATCCACCGCTCATTTTAGAATGCTTCTCGCATTCTTTGGCTATCAAAATGCGACGTTTTTTGAAAATTTTGCACAAACTTTGCTCTGAAATTTGACAAAGTAGAGCGATTTTTCGCCTCTAAATCAATTCTTGCAAAGGGACGAGCCGTAAGGCAAAGTAAAAAATAACGCAAAATTTCCCTAAATTATATCTGCGAAATTCGGGAACGGACTTTTATTTTTCATAGGTGTTAACTTAAAAACCTTTCAATTTGGTTTAAATTTAATTAAACCTTCTTTTTTTAGAACTAAACACAAAGAAAAAAGAAATGTATTCAATTGATAAACTCATTTAACTTGAATTCTAAGAAAAACTCTTTAAATTATGCTTTTAATTATGAAAAATATGGTTTTTATCTTGCTATACTTGTGTACCTTTTCAAGAATAAACAAAGACACATTATCCAGTAAAACACAGTAAAAACAAAATTTGCAAAGGAATAAAAGCAGATCAGTGTAAATTGTAAATCTTTTTATTTGGCTAAGTAAACGCCTAAGAAAAGAGGCTTTGCGAAGTTTAGCTTAGCTAAATTTAATGGCTAAAAAATTTTTGTCTTTCACTTAAAAGAAGCAGAATTTAGACATAAGACTAAAAATTTAGGCGATTGATACTTTTAGCTAAAATTTTATAGGATTTTTTCTAATCAATTTTAACAAAATTTTATACAAATTTTCATTCTTAACTTTAACATTATATC
>NZ_QHLI01000082.1 GCF_006864425.1 Campylobacter troglodytis
GCCCACCATTGATACTATCATCACTATCATCGATACTATCAATAAATTCTTGCATCTTAACTCCTCGTTAAGACACAAATACTCCGCAAGGGGAAGGGGACAATTTGGGCTTAGAGTGCTGTGAATACCACAACGGCGAGATTTTAAACGCACAAAATATAGACCTAGCTAAATACCCAAAATTAAAAAATCTCATTTGGTGGCAATAAAATGAATAAAAAGCCAAAGTCTATGAGCGAAAATCTAGCCAAAAAGCTAGTTTCAAACGAGCTTATAAAGCAAAAAAATGCTGAATTTAGCGAGTTTTTAGAGGGGCTTGAATTTGAAAAATTTTCACGTAGCATTAGCTTGCAAGATTATCAGCAAGGCGCACTTAAAAATGCTTGCTTTAAGGCTTTATATGGGAAAGCAAAATCATAGGGATTATGCTGAGATTGAGCTTTTTGAAAATAATGCTAGCAAGTTTTTAGGTTAGTATCACTCTTATCAAAGGCTAAATTTAATGTCTTTGATAAAGGCCAATGAAATAAACCGTGCTAGTTTTTGGATGGCAACGGACAGTGGTAAAACCATAGTTATGATAAAGTTTGTGGCACTTTTAAATGAGCTAGCGGGGTGAAATTCCAAAAAAGCCTATAATGCTACTTGTGACAAATGATAAGATTTTAACTCAGTTTAAAGAGCAAATAAAAGCCTATAATGCCTTTAATGAAAGGGTCTTGCGTGAGTTAAGAGACTTTGAAAGGGCAGATGAAAATAGGCTTTTTGATGAGATAACACTTTATGTAGAAAGAAGTGATTTGCTTGATAATGCTGAAAATGTCGACAGCAAGGCGAAAAGATTAAATTACAAGAATTTTTTAACGCAAAGTGGGTGGTATATCTTGCTTGATGAAGCACATAAAGACGGTAGCAAGGACCTTGTGCCTAAGGCTTATTTTGATGCCTTGGCAAGTGGGATGAAAGATGGCGAGAATTTAGGGGAAAATGACTTTTCAAGGGGCTTTAATTTTTCTGCTAGCTTTGAGGACGCGTTAGATTTAACAACTTGTGCCTTATAATTTGGAAAAATTCAACAAAGATGGCTTTGGTAAAAATATAGCTGTGCTTGATAGCAATTTAAAGGCATTTAAGGATAGCAGTGGGGATGAGGGCGAAAAAAGGGATAATTGAATTTTTTGTGCTTTTTGCTGCGATAAAACTAAGCAAGGCTTTTTAAGAGCTTTAATGAAAAATTTGAGGCTACTTTAAATTCAGCCTTAAATTCAGGGGTTACTTTAAATTCAGCCTTAAATTCAACTTTAAATTCAGCTGATACTTTGAGTGAGGATACTAGCAAGAATTTAAATGGTGTAAATTTAAACAAACTGCTTTATCATAATCCTTTAATCATAGCCGTTAGAGCTAAGGTAAATACTCAAGAAGTAGGGGTGAAATTTTAGGCGATTTTATAGGTTTTAGCAAGTAAGCTTGATATAAAACCTATTGCCTTGAATTTAAGGGCAAAATTACAAAATGCGAGCTTGTATTTTAATCAAGGGCATTTAAGCGAGGAATTTTTAGAGCTTGTAGGAAGCGTGGATTCTAAGACTTTAAGGCAAACTGTGTTTTATGTGGATGAAAAATCTAGCGTGGAGGCTTGTAAAATTAGGGGAAATGACAAGGAATTAGCCTTTAAAAGCAAAAACGCAAACAAGCCCTTTATGCTATTAAACATAGGCAGCACGAAGGAGTGGGAGAAAAATTACTTAGAAGCACTTGGAGTAGAAAGTGGAGAGGATTTGGGGCAGAGCTATTTTGATAATATCAATGAAAGCAACTCGCCTATAAATATAATGATGGGAAGCAAGGTATTTAACGAGGGGTAAGCGCGTAAATCTTAGCTGCTTTATCAACATAGGCTCAAAAAATGCCAAAAAATATGTCTTGCAAACCAGGGGTTAGAATCGAGCCTTTCAAAAAGGCGATTGATACTTTTAGCTGATATAATTACAGCCCAAAGCTTGGTAAAATCGATGTTAAACAAGTATATATTTTTGCCCTACATTTGGGAGCATAAATTTAGACAAATTTTAGAGTGCTTTTGTGCTGACATTTGCGTAAGCAAAATCGCCGTTTTGTGTAAGGTTTCTCGCCCTTGTGTTAATAGAATAGTGCAGCAAGCTTTTAACCCTTAAATAGTGCGAAAAAATCAGCAAAATGAGTGGTGAAATCGAAGTTGATGAGAGCTACTTTGGGGCAAAAAGGGTGCGTGGTAAGCGTTGATGCGGTGCTGGTCGCAAAAGTTTTTACTTCGTTAAGCCTCTTGCAACTGTCAGCAAAAGGTTTGCTAAAACGCTAGGCTAGCGTTTATACGCTCAAACACTTGCTTTGCCAAAGAGTTATTATCTATGATAAGGGACTTGGCGGAGCTTAAAGAAAGTGAAATTTACAGCGATGGACTAAAATCCTACGGTGCCTTGGTGGATTTTTGTGCAAAGGCACATCATAGGGTAAAACATAGTGCAAATGAGTTTTTAAACGGATGAAATCATATCAACGAAATTGTGAACTTTTTTACTTCGCATTATGCATTCTTAACTGCGTAGTAGAAGTTTGCAAAGTTTAGTTAAATTTAATAGCTAAAAAAAGACAATTTTGTGCTTTACTTAAAAGAAATAAAATTTAGACAAAAAATTTAGGACAAAATTCTCATCGAAATTTGCTGAAATTGATAAGAGAAAATTCTATTAGAGTATCTTGAGCCTATTTGAAAATGCCATTCTTAATTCCATAGCTTCTTCAAAGGTCGCTACTCTTATTTGATAAATATTTTCTTGCAAGGCTATCTTTGCTAATTTTAAAACCCAATGCACTTAGGCATCTACTTTTAGAATAAGCATGATAGAAGTTTTTGTAGATAATTGCCCTTTTAATTCTGAGATTATGTGCGAAATGATTAAGGTTGATTTTAGTTCAAATCCATCGTTTTTTATCGCCACTTATGAATTCTTTGCCTTAATTACTTCTTTAAAATATGTATAAAGAATGAGACACATAATGATGATTCCGCCATAACCTAAAACTGGATAAATAATGCTAATTAAATCTTTAAATCCCAAAAGGCTTGCGAAAAATCCTAAAATTGCTGTTAGAATAATAACAACAAAAGAAGAAGTTGAACGCATAAAGAAAAATCTCCTTGTCCTTTCCACAGAGCCATAAAAACAAGTAATAGCCGTAGAATACAAACCAAAGAAAAGCACAAGAGCGTAAAATATGCCAAGATATGGCGAAATCGCATTTGCAAGTATTATCATAGGAAGCTTTGTTGTGCCTATTTCAACAATATGCGCTTCTAAGACGAGGTATAAAAACATAGCACATCCACCAAGCATAATAGCACCTAACAAAATCCCAAAAAACAAAGTTTTATGATCCTTTGCTTTTTGGCTTAATGGCACAAGCACCGCTAGGGCAAGTTGAAAATTAAATGCTACATATAAAATTCCTGACATACTCCAATGAGGTATTAAATCGCTATTATTAATGCTTACATTGGCAAGTTCTTGGCTTGAAGCACTTGGATATATAAGCGAATAAATGCCAACAATAGCAACACCCACAAACATAATGGGTACCATAAATTCCATAACCCTAACAACAAAGCTAAGACCTATATAGGTATTTAACATTAGCAATATACAAACAAGCAAAGCACCTACAAACATAGGCAAATGAAATTTCTCCTCAAACATCGTTCCTGCTCCAGAAAGCATAATAACCAAAGTGCCAAAAAGCGACAGGGTAATAAAAATATCACAAAAAATAGAAAATGCCCTCTTTTTATTAGGATTAATCGCGATTAAATAATTATTTGTTGAAAAATGTTTTGCAAGATAACAAGGAAGATATCCAAATATAAAGAACAATAATGTTGCAATAAACGCAATGAATAATGCTTTATCTCTAAAATATGAAAAATATTGCAAAATTTCTTGCCCAGAGGCATATCCAGCACCTATTACTGTGCCAACATAAGTTGCTGCAATTCCTATAACAGAAACATTATAATTGTTGGGATTCATATTTGTTCTCCTTTCGTTTAAAATCGCAATCCAACGCGGATTCATACCATATAGCACACCTTAGAATCTAGCTTTACTTTGGGTATGATGATCGCATTTTAGGTTTATAAGGTGAAGTAAAAAGCCACACAAAACCCCAGCTTATCGCACCTCCTACAAGTACTTGTGTAAAAGAGTGCTTGTAGCGTAAATCCTAGAATATGCTTTAATCATAGCTACACCAATAAGTGTCAAAGACTGCTTAAAACCATAACGATAATACACATACGTAGCCGTGCTAAATGCACCCACCAAATATCTGCTAGGCATTCCTTTATAATCTTCACAGCAAGGACACTTTGTATAAAAAACTTTTATTTTTGATTCGAAAAAATCCTATGAAGGTAGGTTGAGCCAAAAATAATATACTTGTTTTTTACCTTGTAAATCATAACTTAAAGCTACTTTATTAGAGCTTAAGTTAAATTGAGTCAAAAATTAGCCAAGAAGCTTAGTTGATCTTAGAATTTAAACTTGTTGTTTTGTAGAATTTATAAAAATATACTTAGTGTCAAGGAAGCAAGCTTCCTTGAAAGCCTTAGTAAGCCCTAGGACGGCATTTTACCTCTATCTTTGTAGCTGTGGTTGTTTGAGCTGTTGTGGGTGTATTTTCATTTATATTTGTAGGATAATAAGCATCCACCTCCACAAAACGACCCTCTTTGAGATCCCAAAAATTGCCATTATCTGTAAAGATCCAACTATCAGCTAAGCCAAACCAGCCGCAATTATCAAGCTCCACCTTGGTAGTAGGCATGATCTTAACCTCCACAGCACCTGAATGAATGGTATCAACCATAATGGTTTTTTTAGCCTCATCTACTGCACTAACAGAGCCTTGAAGCCAACTATCCGCATGCAAGCTTAGAGCAAAAAAAGCCAAAGCAAGAATTTTTTTCATGTTCTTCTCCTTAAAATGATTTGTGCTATTTTAAAGCTGTTTAGTGAAGCAAGAGTGAATTTTAGTTTTTAAGGCTTTTAAGGATGAAACTAGGTGCTATTATTTTGTAAAAGTTTTTTAAACTTGGTTAAATTTGTGAATTTTAGCCCTTAAAAAAGATCTTGTTTGCGAAGTCGTTTAGCTAAATTTGGGCTTAAAAATTTTGTCCTTTACTTAAAATAGCTAGAATTTATAGACAATGCAAAATCAAAGGGTAAAAGCTATATTAAGTTTTGCTGAAATGGATACGAGAAAATTCTATTAAGTTTAATTGAGCCAAATTTAATTGTATTATTAAGCTAAATTTAAACAACTATGTCAAAATCACATTTTTTAAAAACTATCAATTTAATCAACCCAACAACCATTACTCAAAAGAAAAAACTCCAAAAGCAATAAGGCAAGATACAAAAATATTAAGAACTTTACATTTGGTCCGGTTAATAATTTTTCATAATAGACAAAAAACAAACCTATAATAAAAAATGACAAAAAACATACATAGCCACCAAAATAAGACATAATAGATACAGTGTCAAAAGGATAGCCCAAATCACAAGTATCATCTGGTGCACCCATACAATCTTCTTTATCATACCAATAGCAAAAATTTCGCACTGATGTCGCAAAAAATACTATATTTGTAAATAATAAAGCTACAAAACAAAAATTTATATAAATCTTTAAGAAAAAAGTTTTAATAAAACTAGACAAATACACTGTGTGCCTCCAAACCAAAGATATAATAAATTCACTTTTTTACAAATAAAATTTTCTCTTTTTATCCAAAATAGGCTAAATAAAAATAAGGCACAAATCATTATGCAATACAATATAGCCTTAATTTCCTTGCTTTTGTTTAGCAAACATTTCATTTGTCGCTCTTTTATGATAGCTATTTGTATATCACATAAAGTTGGAATGATATGGTAAAAATCCACGATCACAAAGCAAAGCACACCAAAAAAGCTTACACAAAGTAAAATAAACAAGATTAAATATATATTTTTCATTCAAAAAATCTTTTTTATCACTTCGTTCGCTACTCTTGTGCGTAATTGTACTCCATAAGCAATTCCAGCATCATTTGCTGCTATGTCGCTTTTATCAAATCCTGTGCCTATGCCCCATATTTTTTGCTTTGCCCAATCTGCGATCTCAGCCCCAAAACTTGCAACTTTGCCATGTATAACACCATTTGTAAAACTTATCAATGTGCTAAATAAAAAATGGCTTACCTTATCTAGCCCATTTTCGTCATTATCATATTTTGGCACATAGTTTTCGTATAAATGAAAAATGGCTATGCCGCCATTTTTATATTCTCTCTCGCCAAATAAAGCACTTTTGCTAATAAGAGTGCAAGATTTGATTAAAGAGTTTAAAATATTAGAATAAATAAAATGCCCACCTTTTATTTGCATTGCCTTTTCCACCATATATCTTCCAAATTCCACATAATAAGCTTAAAAAATTATCTTTAATATAACTTAGCGCTCACCAACAGTTGCTCTAGGCTTACACAATTCATCCTCGCAAACTAAATACATCACTTCATAGCAAATACCCTCATAGCAATATATATCAAAATTATTTGATTGCTTACTGGCTTGGTTTATGGGTATTTTGCGTGAAAGTCTCGTAGAACCACTAACGCTAGAAAAATCCCAAATTTGATTAAACAGTTTCACTTTGCCCCTATAATCACATTGCCATATGCCATAATATCCCACATAATTAGGGTTTATAAAAACTGAGTTTACAAAATATTCTTTTAATTGAGTTTTGTTTTTTTGGGGGCTACCAATATGAGCACAGTATTCATTTGTATCCCTTAGATCTCCTAATACTTCTATATTATTATCCCATTTTTCAAGCTCTATGATCTCTAAGTTAAGATTTAACTCTTTAAGAGTTTGTCTATTAAATAGATATGCTTCAAAGATATTTAAGTCTTTTAATGTTTGATGTTCATCTACTGAATTAGCTTGTAAGCTTGCATAAAATAGCACAATAATAAATAATACAATGTTATTTTTCATATAAACCATCAGCTTCATTAAAAATCTTATGTGCTGAAATTTCTCCGTGTCCATAAAGATCATCATTAGTAAGATTATATTCAGCTTTCAAAATATCCACCAAATGTTTTATTGAAACTTTTTGCTCTTGTGCTGCCTCTTCCCATTTTCCATTATATTGTGTATAATTAAGTCC
>NZ_QHLI01000083.1 GCF_006864425.1 Campylobacter troglodytis
ATACCTCGACACAAACCACCCCTATCCTCCGCTTTTAAATCCTGCTTTGTTGAATGGGGAGGACTTTTTTGAAAATGATGGCTTGGCAAATTCAAAGGGCAAGGGCGATACTGGCAGGGCTGATGGCTTGGCAAATTCAAAGGGCGAGGGAAAATCTCTTGCAAATTTAGGCAATAAAAATGAGACCTTGTCAGGTGGCAAAGCTGAGGCTTTGGAAAATTCAAGCAAGCAAGGCGAGGCTTGCTTTGAGGGTGAGGTTAGCAAGGATGAAGCCTTGTCAGGTGGCAAAGCTGAGGCTGTGGTAAATTCAAAGGGCGAGGGCGAGGGGTTTGCAAAAGCTGAAACTCAGCCAAGCAAAGAAAATGGGGCTTTGGCAACAAATACAACTCAATCAAATAAGGAAGTTTCAAATTTAGCACACAAACAAAATGAGGCTTTGTCAAATTCAAGCAAACAAGATGAAGCTGTGGGAGATAACAAAGCTGAGGCTTTGACAAATTCAAACAGCAAAAACGAACAAGCTTTAACAAAAAATTCAAGCACTAATTCATTAAAAACTCAAGCCTCTTCAAAGGATGAAATTCAAGCCGCATTAAAAACTCAAGCCCTCTCAAAAAGCGAACCTCAAATCCTCTCAAATGATAAAAGCAAATACAAAAACCCTGATTTAAGCTATGAAAAGATTCCAGCCTCTCTTGCTTGGCAGCTCAACTTGCCCTTGCCTCCTTATTATCATATAAATTTTTTTAATAACGGAGCCACAGCTTCTATGAGTATTTTGAATTTTTTTAAGCTTTGTGGGCTTAGAATTTGTGGGTATTGGCATTATGAGGATGCCAAGTACAAGCAAGATTATGAGATTTTAATCAAGAACAAAAAATCCTTTAATGTCATCGCTACTTACATAAACAGTGGGACAAAATATTTTCATCTCTTAACCAAGAAGGTGCCCTTGCTTTTTGTAACAAGGGATCCTATCTCAAAGATCAAATCTGCTTGTAATCACTTTTCAAGTGCTAAGATAAGCCCTTTGATGAAAAAATTCACCCTTGCAAACAAGGATTTTAAGGCTCTTTTTCCTGAAAATATATATTGGGGTAATGCAGCTCCAAATATAAATGTAGGCTTTGGCTCACATACCTTGCAAGCTAAATTATATTTTGATAGCTTTTTAAAAAGAGTGCCACGCTTTGATAGGTTTTATATATTTAGCTTCGATGATTTTTCTGTAAATAAGGCTTATGAAACATTCAAAAAAATGGCTAAACTCTTTAAGCTTAATATGCCCTATGATGAGAGGCTTTATAATAGAAGGGTTGAGACAAAGCGTTTTGGAATGGCAGTTCTTCCCACTTGCTTGTATGCACACAAAAAGGATTTAGGTAAAGATGATAATGCCTTAATAGAAGGCATAAATATCCACATAAATTGCGATCCAAGCCTAAGAATGAAAGCTGATTTTTTCGAGCTTACAGAGCAGCTTTTGGGAAGTAAATGTTATATAAATGATAGCGAGATTATAATTTATGCAAGCAAGGATGAGGCTAGGCTTTTACTACAAGATAAAGAGCTTTTAGAGGCTGTAAAAAAGCACTTGCAAGGCTATATAGAGGCATTAAGATCAAATGTAAATGAAACCTTAAAATCCTTAATCACAGAGGAGCAGGTCTTAAATTTTTTAAGAAAGAACAAGGAGAAAAGAAAGATGTTAAAAACTATGTGCGAGCAAGAATTACAATGGTTTAAGCAAAATAGACCCGAAATAATAGCTTCTTGGACTTACTACTTAGAATTTGAAAAAATGTATAAAGAACTTGATGAGGGGCATTAAAGAACTTGCTTTAAGTGATAAATTTAAAAAACATTTTATTAAGCTTGAATTCCCCTTAAAAGCAGAGTAAATTCACAGTCAAAGAACAAGCTCTTGTTTAAAGAAATTTAGTTTTAAGATGCTTTGTAAAGCTTATCTCAACGCAGACTGTCATTTTGAACATAGCGATTCAAAGGGTTGCAAGGCGTAGCCAAAACAAAAAATCTATTTTTGCTAAAAAAATTTCATTTTGAGATACTTCGCCTTTTTTATAAAAGGCTCAGTATGACAAAAGATGAAACACTTAGCAAAACTTAGTCTGACAAAGATGGTTAATATAAACAAAAATTAATGCTTTTTTATACAAAAGTTTTTTCAAAAAACATTTTGCAAGAAAACTTGTTTTAAAAAAAGTAGCTTAAATTCAAAGCCAAAGCAAACTAAACAAGCGTTTTAATCTAGGCTTTTTTAAAAATTTAAGTGCTTTAAATTCAAGCCTTAAATTTAAACCAAGCTTAATCTTGCTTTTAAATAACTAAATTTGTTATAATTTCTCAAATTTAAGAAGGCAAAAATTCACACAAACTGTGTAAGGCACAAAAAGCGTGAATTTAAAAAAGGCAAAGAATGAAACTTTTTGGCACAGACGGAGTTAGGGGCAAGGCGGGTGAGTTTTTGGATAGCTTTTTGGCTATGAGACTTGCTATGGCTTGTGGCATTTATTTTAAAGACAAGGCATTAACAAATAACATTTTAGTAGGAAAAGACACGCGTCGCAGTGGCTATATGCTTGAAAATGCCATAGTTTCAGGGCTTACTGCCATAGGATATAATGTCATTCAAATCGGTCCTATGCCAACACCTGCCATAGCCTTTTTGACAGAGGATATGCGTTGTGATGCTGGCATTATGATCTCAGCCTCTCATAATGTGTATTGCGATAATGGCATCAAATTCTTTGACGCACAAGGAAATAAGCTTGATGAGGAAGCAGAAGCACAGATAGAAAGAATTTACGCCAATGAAAAGCTTATCTTAGAGGCAAAAAGCAAGGAAAGTAAGATCGGCAAAGCCAAACGCATAGATGATGTCATAGGTCGCTACATAGTGTCAATTAAAAATTCCTTCCCCAAAACCCTTACCCTAAAATCCCTACGAGTAGTGCTAGATACAGCAAATGGAGCTGCTTACAAGGTAGCACCTACAATCTTTAAGGAACTAGGAGCTGAGGTCATAGTGCTAAATGACGAGCCAAATGGGCTAAATATAAATGACAACTGCGGTGCCTTGCACCCTTTGAATTTAGCCTTGGAGGTAAAAAGGCTTCGTGCTGATGTGGGCTTTGCCTTTGACGGGGATGCTGATAGGCTTGTGGTGGTTGATGAAAAAGGCGAGGTGGCAAATGGAGATAGTTTGCTTGGGGTTTTGGCTTTGTTTTTAAAAGAACAAGGCAAGTTAAACTCAGCTGTTGTAGCAACTGTGATGAGTAATGGAGGCTTAAAAGAGTTTTTAAATTCACATAAAATAGAACTTGTAAGCTGTGGGGTAGGAGATAAGCTTGTGCTTGAAAAATTAAAAGAACTTGGGGGCAATTTTGGAGGTGAGCAAAGCGGACATATAATCTTTACAGACTATGCTAAAACAGGAGACGGTCTCATAGCAGCCTTGCAGTTTTGTGCCTTAATGCTTACTAAAAAACAAAGTGCAAGTAAGATCTTATCAAATGTCAAGCCCTACCCTCAACTTTTAAAAAATTTAAAGATCAGCAAAAAGCAGGATCTAAGCAAATTAAAGGGCTTAAAAGAGCTTGAAAATAATCTTAAAGAACGCAAAATAAACTCGCTTTTTCGCTACTCAGGAACAGAAAATGTCCTTCGTTTGCTTTTGGAGGCAAAGGACGGCAGGGTGCTTGAAAATGCTATGAAAGAGCTTAGTAGCTTTTTTGAGAAAGCCTTGAATGATTAAGCTTTCTTACATCTTTTTGGCTGGTTTTGGCTTTGCCTTTATAAGCGATCAATTTGTTAAGCATTTGTCCTTAAACGGACTTAGATATGAAAGTTCTTACATAGATCTTGTGCAAGTTTTTAACGATGGGGTTGCCTTTTCTATGCTAAGCTTTTTGAAAGATTATCTTAAATACTTGCATCTTGCTTTGATCCTGTGCTTGTTTGCTTATTTGCTTTGGCAAAAAAGCTTTTTTAAGGAGCATTTACTTGCCTTTTCTTTGATCTTTGGAGCAGGATCTTCAAATTTGCTTGATCGCTTTTTGTATGGGGGCGTGGTTGATATGTTTTATTGGCATAAGTGGTTTAATTTTGCTATCTTTAATGTAGCCGATGTATTGATAAATTTAGGCGTAGCATTGATCTTAATCAAAGAGTTTTTTTTTAAGAAAAAGGCTATTTTATAAAAACTGTTATTTTGAGGCTTTTAAAAAAAGGATAGATTGCAAGGCTTAACAAAGATTAACAGTTTAAAAAAAACTTAAAAATTAAAAGGTTTATATAAATGAAAAAAGGGGCGACAATTTGGCTGTGTGGGCTAGCAGGATCTGGAAAAAGCACTCTTGCAAAAGAATTAGCAAGGCTTTTAAGAGAGGATTTTGATAATGTTGTATATTTAGATGGGGACGAGACAAGGGAGTTTTTTGAGTCCTTTTCTTATGATAAAAAAGCTAGGATAGAGATGGCTTTTAAAAGAGCAAAGATGGCTAAATTCTTAAATAATGAGGGGCAAATAGTCATAGTTAGCACCATCTCGCTTTTTGATGAGGTTTATGAGTTTAATAGAAAGAATTTAAGCTCTTACTTTGAGGTCTTTGTGGAATGTGATTTTGAGGAGCTAAAAAGAAGGGATCAAAAAGAACTTTACACGAGGGCTATACAAGGGCTTGAAAGGGATGTTGTGGGGGTGGATTTAGAATTTGACATCCCAAGGGCGCATTTAATCATCAATAATAGCTCTATGGATAAGCTTGATGAAAAGGCTAGATACCTTTTGAAGGAATTTCTTAGCTTTTATAATGCACTTTAAGTTCTTGTGAATTTAAGGCTTTTTACCCTTTCAAAGGCACACTGCCTTTTTTTGCAAAAAGACTATTATAAAATCATCAAAAAATCTTGCTAGAATTCACAGCCAAAGGCTAAATTTGAAAAGCTTGAATTTACCTCGTAAAACTAGCAAAAACTGTAAGGAAACAAATGAAAACACCCACAAAGCCTCATCATAACTCTGTAACAAGGTATTTACTCTTTAAATATCTTCGCTTTGATAAGGAACAACCCTTCATTATGCTTTCTATGATCCTAGCCTTTATAGGAGTTTGCGTTGGACTTTGCGTGCTTTTGGTGGCTATGGCTATAATGAACGGCTTTGATAAGGGGCTTAGGGAGAGATTTTTTGTGATGAATTATCCCTTAACTGTGCTTTCAAGATTTCAAAATGCCATAAACGATGAGCTTCTTAATGATATAAAAACACAGTTTCCAAACCTACTTTTTAGCCCCTATCTAAGCTCTCAGATCATCACAAGGTATGAGAATAAATTTGAAGGTGGCTTACTCTTTGGGGTAAAAAGCGAGGATGAAAAAAAGATAAACAAGGTGGTCCAAGAAGCTCTTAAAGAAAATAACTTACAGGGCTTTGAAGTGCTTGCAGGAAGGGCTTTGATAGAGGATTTTAATCTACAAAGAGGGGATAAACTTTCAATCATCTTTTCAAATTTAAATCCAAGCGGGCTTGCTCTTACTCCTACAACAAAAAGATTTGAGGTAAATTATAGCTTTCATTCAGGGCTCTTGCTTTATGATAAGGCATATATTTATGCTGACATTGAGGCTGTGCGTAGGGTTTTAGGAAGGGGGGAGGGGTATGACGGTATTCATATATACTCAGATGAGCCCTTTAAGGACATAGAAAAAATTAAGACCTGGCTTGGCGAGGCTTATTCTGTTTATGGCTGGTGGGAGCAAAATGAGAATTTATTTTCAGCCCTTGAGCTTGAAAAAAGGGCACTTTTTATAGTGCTAATGCTAATTATCCTAGCTTCTAGCCTTAATATAGTAAGTTCCTTGCTTATGATAGTTATGAACCGTCGTGCTGAGATCGCCTTGCTTTTAGCACTTGGGGCAAGCAAGGGCGAGATTAAAAAGGCATTTTTTGCCCTTGGTGGCTTGATAGGAGGTAGTGGGATAGTGGCTGGCTTATTACTTGCCTTTGGGGTGCTTTTTTTGCTTGAAAATTTTGAGATCATCACCCTTCCTGCTGATGTTTATGGATCAAGTAAGCTTTTACTTGATCTAAATTTTATAGATCTTTTATTTGCCCTTTTTGGAGCCTTGTGTATAGTGATGCTAAGTTCTTATTATCCAGCAAGAAAGGCTACTCAGGTGGATGTTTTGGATACTTTAAGAAATGAGTAAGCCTTGCTTTAAGCTTTTAAGATTTGTCAAAATATTAAGCTTCAACTAAGCTTGTTAAATAAATCTTCTTGAAAAAGAAAAATATAAAGCTACAAGGCTAAAAACAAAATCCTTTCTTTTAATTAAAGACTTAATTAAACTTAAAGCAAAGGATTTTTAAGCTAAATCCTATGAAAAACAAAGGTTTGTTTGTAAATTTCGCCAAATACAAGGGAAATTTGAGGTGTTTTTTACTTAGCCTCTGTGGCTCTTCCCTTTGCAAGAAGTACTTGAATTAGAGAAGAAAAATCTCCCAACTTTGTTAAATTTTAGGGCAAAATTTGTGCAAAATTTTTAGAAGAAATTTGAATTTTGATAGCCAAAAAATGTGAAAAAATATCTAAAATGAGTAGTGAAATGGAAGTAGATGAGAATTACTTTTTGCTTCACTCGCAACTGCGTGGCACAAGGGCAAGATATGGGTGTAGAATGCGTGGATGTGAGGTTGGCAAGAAGCGTTTGTGTTTTGACTTAGTGCTACTCATCTTGCAACTCTAAGGCAAAGAATGCTAAAATGTTAGATTAGCGTTTGAATGCAAAAAGCATTGCTTGACAAAACAGTTACTATCCATAATAAAGGACTTTGTAGGGCTGAAAGAATGTAAAATGTATAGCGACAATCTCAAAGCATAAGGTGGCTTGGTGAATTTTGTGTTTCGCTTCGCTTGTGTCTTTGCAAAAAGAAAGAAAGGCTCATTAGCTAGTAAAGTACCCCAAATTCAAGTTGTCAAATGGGCAAAATCACATAAAAGAAATGGCGATTGATACTTTTAGCTAAAATTACATAGGATTTTTCCTAATCAATTTTAACAAAATTTTATACAAATTTTCATTTTTAACTTTAACATTATATCTAAATTCAGTTTCCTTTAAGTGCAAATAGAAAAATTCCCTTTTAATGCCGTGAAACTGACTTAATCTAGCCTTTGCATAG
>NZ_QHLI01000084.1 GCF_006864425.1 Campylobacter troglodytis
AAAGAAGAGAGGGCTAAAGAAGAAATAAAAGAAGAAACACAAAGCAAACTCATAAACAAAAATATAATCTTCTTTGCCTACGATGAAAGCCTTGGGATACGACAAGAAGATGATGGGGTTAAGCTTAAAACAATCAAAGGCAAAACAAGAAAGATAAGCATTGACAATGCCTATGTGAATTATGCTATGAGAGATTATGAAACTTGGAGCAACCGTCAAATCACAATGGAGCGTGTAACTTCAATAGAACTAAAAATAATCAAAACAAGATTTAGGCTTGAATTTGATGGACAAAGTTTGCAGTTCTTAGAAAATGAAAGGCTTATAAAACAGTGGGAGGCAAGAAGTGGCGAGCCTTTGGATAATTTAAAAGAAGATAGTAAGGAAAATAAGCAAAGAAAAAGATTTGCCTTGCCTTTCAGCAAGGAAAAAAGCTTTTATTATGATGAGAATTTACACAAGCAAGATTCAACAAAGCCCTTAAAAGAAGGCATATATTATTTTAAAGTAGAAAATGCAGTTAGCCTACTTGATTATTACATTTTAAACAAAAATAATGATGATGTGAGTAGATATAAGATTTCATTATATAATGATGAAAATATGATAGATATAAATACCACAGGCACAGCATATAGCATTCACGCAGGCAAAGAATTTGGCGATACCAAAGGCATTGATCTAGCACATAATGCAAAAGATTTCTTTAAAAACTTAAAACAATATATTAAAAACACTAAAATCGCTATCCCCCTTAAGGTGAAATACCAAAAACGCATTTTCATCTTAATTGAAAGATTCAAAGAAAGCACAGAGGCTACTATGGCTAGGATGAATGTTTATGTAGATGGTAAAAGAGTAAATAATAAGGGTAAATTTATAGAAAAACTTTCAACACAAGGCATCAAAGAATACGAACTATTTAACCCTCTTTCCTTACCAAATGATGATAAAAACTATGCTTATATCTTAGAAAGACCAGGACCTGATAGCATAGGAGGGGAGTTAAAGCTAAGAATACCTGAGGGAAGCTATGATCTTATGTGGAATGATGGAGGCATGAAAGGCGTTTTAAAGCTTTTTAATTCTTATGTGTCAAAGGGTAGGGCTATTTTAATTCATGCTGGCAATACAGCCAAAAATTCTGATGGATGCTTGTTAATAAATGACAAAAAAGGTGGTGATAATATAATCATTAGGGGCAAAGAAAAAGAAAAAAAAGAGCTAAGATTTAAACAAAATTTAGAGTATTGGTTGGAAAAAATTTATAATAAGTTCATAAATAAAGCTACTTTAATAATTATTAAAAATCATTTTACTATAAACTATATAAAGGAGGATAACAACAAAGCACATAAACCTTATACCATAGAAAATGCCAAAGAATCACTACAAGTGATTTATGAACGGTATGGCAAAAATATGGCTTATTGAAAAAATATATAGAAGTGAAACTTCACACTTTAAATCAGAACAATATAAAAATACTGGTACAATAGGCATGGAAGCATTTGGTAAACCCCCATATTATGGTTGGGCTTTTTTGAACAAAATACCTCATATATGCCCTTAGGCATATGGACAGCTTTTGAAAATAAGGGTTTAAGTGAGCAAGGTGGCAACCCACAAATAAAGCAAGAAAAAATTTGTTATAATGCCTTCTGTTCTGGCGAATATAAGGTGCATTACATCAATAAATATAATGGTAATTAAGCTAGTTGGCACTCAACGCAAACACAAGCACAAGAAGCTTATAAAAAAGCCATAAATTCTATTAAGGCGAGGATTGTTGATGAGATTATTAAAAATAAACAAAGCTAAATTACCCTTTATTTTTATATTATTGCTTTTACAAACCACTGTGTTAGCACAAGAGATACAAAAAAATACAAGATATTTTAATCAAGATCTTGTGATGAATCCTAGGTGTGCGGATATTTTTATTTCACTTGTAAAGAAAAGCGATTTTGATTTTGCAACTTGGGCGAATGGATACGGTAAAAGCGTACAAGAGTTAAAAAATAATGTGTCGTTTATGTTTGATAGTGTTGATGAGACGCAGATTTTGGCAAAGCTATTTATGGATAGCGATTTTCAAGAATTTCAAGGCACAGGCACTATAGGATGGATACAATATGATTTCAATTCAAAAACCCTTAGTGATTTTATTCAAGAAAAAGAATTAAATTCTTCACAAGAACTAGCAAATGACTTAGAATCTTGCATTAAAGAGAGTTATTATAAGTAAATCATTTGTTTATAAAGACAAAAAGATAAGCACCAAGATAAATACAAGTAGCAAGTCAAAATATAGGGTGAATTTTATTTAAGCTCCAAAAAGACTACAAAATTACAAAGCCTTGTTTTTATTCTCAAAAGATAGGGCAAATTTTAAGATCGCTTTAAATTTGGCTTTTTTACATACAAGGACAAAAAACAAGTTTGTAAATTATGTTTGTAATAACACAAAATAGTTAAAATAAGCTAAATACAAAAAGGAAGCAAAATGAATGTATCACAGTTTATTAGAACTATAAATTATTCAAGCCTAAGAACACCGGATATTCCTTGCTTTGTTGATGAGGCTTACGGTGATATTAGCGAAACACTAAAATTAAAGGGTATGCTTCGTCTTTCTTGGAGTTTTGATATAAAATATAATAAAAACATCGATCTAATATTTTTCCCTGAAAATAATCCACATATAAACTATGCTCTGCTTTATGCTAATAATTTCTCAAAAAGCATAGATGAATCCTTTATGCCAAGTACCTTAAAAGACATAAATATACCCTATGATATAAACTATAAATTCACAAAAGAACTTTTAGCAAAGGCAAATTTTACTCAAATTCAACAAGATAGATTTTTTAGCTCTCGCTTTGGCTCTGTTTTTGTGCCTCTTGAGGTGGAGTTTGAGTGCTATAACATAAATATGGAAGAATTATCATTTTTTAAGCATGATATTTTTATGGGCTTTTTTGGAGATGCTGATTTTGCTGAATTCGGAGAAACAATCATACTTATAGGCATCATAAAAAATTACTCCTTACTTAGCACCTCAGTAACAAAATTGCAAGCCTATGACATAGCTTGGCTTAAAGAAGATGATACAAAAATAGAAGCTAAAAACTCTATAACTAAGCCCTTGCCCACCTCAGCCCTAGCATATACAAATACTAAGCTAAATGACTTTGTAGTAAATTTAAGAGATAGGCCAAGCACAAAGGAAGGTAAGATCATAGCCCAGCTTCTAGCTCAAACTACAATAAGTCCTGAGCTGTATGAGGGTAGCGAGGATATAAAGCCCATATATAAAGCAATGTTTGATAAGGGATATGAATGGTATCACAAGGATAATTCAGATCTTAGTCCCCTTGATGAAGCAAGTTGTTATGTGCTTTATTATAATTTCAAAATGCTACAAGCTTACTATCAAGCCAACAAGCAAAAGCTTACAAATGCACTATATAGAGATGAGTATATAGTGCTTGTTTGGGAGATCTTGTCAAATGACTGGTGCAAGGTGTGGGTATTAAAAGCTCCTAAGTTTAGTATTGATTCTTTTGATAACAAACGCGAGATTATAGCTGAAAGCTATGAGCAAGGCTTCTTAACTTCACCTTCAAGCCTTAAGCTTTATGAGGGCTATATCCATAGTAGCGGCTTAGAATATCTTTGTCCCTTTACTCAAAATTATATTAAGAGTTAAGCTGTGAATTCAAAAGTCTAGTTTAAGAAGGTTTTTAAGAAAGGTTTTTAAGAAAGGTTTTTAAGAAAGGTGCGTGAATTTGGAGGGGATTTGAATTTGGCTTGAAGTTAAGTGGGTTGAAGTTGAGAAAGATTGAATTTAAGTTAAGAAGGCTTGAATTTAAGAAAGCTTGTATGTTTAAATTCAAGCAAGGTTAAATTGAGATTAAGTAAAATTGAAAAGGCTGAATTTCAGCAAACTTCAATTCAAACAAAATTTAATAACATTAAATTCAAACAAGGCTTGTGCGAAGGAATGAAGGGTGAAGTTGATTGAATTTAGCCAAAGGCTTGAATTTAAACTTGCAAGCTTTAAATTCAAGCAAGGTTAAATTTAAGTTAAGTAAAATCAAGAAGATTTGAATTTAAGTTTGCTTTAAAAGCTTAAGACTAAATTTGATTTAATGAATTTGGATAAAAGCTTGAATTTAAGCAAGATTAAACAGGGCTTGAATTTAAATTAACTTAGCCAAAGCTCAGCAAAACCTGCCTAAGAAGTTTAAAAGTAGCTTTGATTTATAAATTTAGATAAAAATTTGAAATTAAGCTGACTAAGGTTAAGCAAGTTAAATTTAAAACAGCTTGTCATCTTTAAATTCAAGCAAGGCTAAATTGAGATTAAGTAAAATTGAAAAGGTTAAATTTAAGCTTGCTTTAAAAGGTTAAGGCTAGTTTTAATTTAATTAATTTGTATAAAAGCGTAAATTCAAACTAGCTAAATTTAAAACAGCTTGTGTTCTTTAAATTCAAGCAAGGTTAAATTGAGATTAAGTAAAATTGAAAAGACTGAATTTAAATCAGCTTAAACTTAAATAAAATTAAATTTAAATAAGCTAATTTTAAGCACACTCAAGCAAGGCTTATTCGCCAAAATCATATCAAAAATCCCATTTTGCAATATAAAAGCCTAGTTCTTTTCACTTTTATTTTTAGCCCTTTGATAATCTTCTAGCAAATAATCTTTTAGCAAGGTTTTTTCCATTAGGTCCTTAAGCTGGGTATAGATGATTTTGGCATTTTTAGGCATATGTTTTGCCTCAAAAAGCTTTGCCATATCAAGCAGGGCATTGATATTATAAAAGAGTGAATTATCGTAGTTTTCATTGTTTAAATCATAAAAGGCTTGTTCGAATGCTTTTTCTTCTTTTTTTTCTTTCAAGCTTTTAGGATTTTTATAAGAATTTAACTCTTGCTTTACAAAATAATTAAAAATCTCCTCCCTACACATAGGCTCGCCGCTTTCAAATCTAAGCCTTGAAAGCAGCTCAAATTTAGTGATAAAATCACTCACCAAAACAGTAAGCAATCTTACAGCCGCAAGCCTTTTGTGCTTTTCTAAGAATTCACAAAAAAGCTTGATCCCTTCTATCCAAAAAGGATTTAAGGCTAGATTATCCATAAAAATTTTACTGTGTTCTAGCTCATCATCTTTTACCTCAAGCAAAATTTTGATCACATTTTTATCCACATAGGGAATTCTTGTTAGGTATTCGCTGTGTTGGGGCATTTGCTTGATCCTACCCCACATAGCCTCTACAAAAAAGGCATAAGCATTTATATTATCTGCATCATTTTGCAAAAGCTCCTTTGCTAAATTCAAAAACAAGGCTCTATACTCTCTATCATTTAAAGAGCTTAAATTTGTGCTTTTCAAATCAACGCTAACCTGTCTTACAGGAGAGACAACCTTTGCTTTTTCTTGCACCTCTTTTGTATCTTGCTTGATATTAAGTCTTGTAAATTCACAGTCTAAGAGGCCTTGTAAATCCTCAAAGCATTTAGCAAAACTTAGGCTTACAGTATGGGAAATATTTAATTTGTTCTTATTAAACTCAGCTATGAAATACTCACTCATATTTTTGATCTTCTTCTTTTGAAAGCCTTGTTCTTTGGTGCTACCAAGGCTTGATGGGGTTTTTTCCAAGATCTGCGTATAGTTCTTATAGCACTCAGCCAAGCTTTCAAAGCAAGGCTCGCTATTTAAAACAAGGCAAGATAGCATAAAATAATTAGCAATCTTAGCATCTATGGTATGCTCTTGCAAGAGATTTAAGGAGTATTCATAAACCTTATCCCACTTGATATGCTCGTGATTTAAGGTTTTATACTTTGACATTTGATCTTCTAAGAGCTGATACAGCTCTAACTGTTCTAAATTTTCTTCTATTTTTTTGCAAAAAGACATTGAATACTCCTTCATAAGACGGTGTTAATTTTATGTAAATTTTTTAAAGCTATACTTTATAAATTTTAACGAAAAAGGGCTTAAATGAGATTAAAGATTTTTGGCTTACTTTTGGCTTTGCTTGTTTTTAGTGCTTGTTCTAGGACTGTTAATATTAATCTTAGCAATAGTGAAAATTCAAACCTAAACAGCAGAAATGACGACGTGCCAGTTACTGTGATAATCTATCAGCTTAAAGAACTTAAAAAATTTCAAAGTGCAAGTGAAATGGATTTAATTAACAGAGAAGATGCGGTTTTGGGAAGGGATAAGATAGATTCTTTAAAAATTCAACTAGCACCTCAGGATAAGGATGTCTTTGTGGTAAAGATAAATGACAAAGAAGTTCCCTACATAGCAGCACTTGCACTTTTTGCTAACAATGACAAAAAGATTACAAAAATTTGGGTTAAAAGCAAGGACGCTAGGGGCATCTTTACTAAAAATCTAAAATTTGAGATCACAAATGAGGGCATTAAAAGGGTAAAATAGCTTAAAAATAAAGCAAATGCTTGTGAAAAAAAACTTTGATGCTACCGAAAAATCCCTTTAGAAAAAGCCTTAAATTTTTTTCATCTTACAAACTTAACGAGTTAAATTTAAGAAGTCTTAATTTTAGTCTTTGAATTCAAGCCAATTTTAAATTTTAAATTAACAGCAAGTTTAGTTGGCTTTTGAATTTAAGACAAAGGCTTGTTTAAATTCAAAGCACTTTTAAAGCCCTTTGAATTTAAGCCAAATTCAAAGATAAGCTTAGCTTGAATTTAAAGCAAAATTTGCTTGAATTCAAGCTAAATTCAAGACAAGTTTGCCAAATTTTAAAAAGCCTTTTTAAATAAAGCAAGGCTAAACAAGCCTTTAAATTTAAACAAAATTTAAAAATAATCTTGCTTGAATTCAAGCTAAATTCAAAGATAAGCTTAGCTTGAATTTAAAGCAAAGTTTGCTTGAATTCAAACACAATTTAAAAATAATCTTGCTTGAATTCAAGCTAAATTCAAAATAAAAAACTAAAAAACTAAAAAACTAAAAAACTAAAAAACTAAAAAACTAAAAATTCAAAAACTCACAAAAAGGACACAAATGAATGCAAAAGAAAGGATTAAAAACTCCCTAGCCTATAAACTAGGATCTCAAATGCTAAGCTTTAATCAAAGCAAGTTTAAGCC
>NZ_QHLI01000085.1 GCF_006864425.1 Campylobacter troglodytis
TGGAGTGGTAAAGGACTTTGGCTAGGTTGAAAGGCTTTTGCGAAGTGGCATTAAATGAAGCCCCCTCCCTTGCGGAGGGGGTTTGGGGGTGGGTAAATTCAGCATTTGTATTTTCAATTTGTGAATTTTCTTTTAAATTCAAAGAGTTTTTGTCGGTTTGTGAATTTTTTAATAACCCACCCCCAAAACCGCAAGGGGAGGGGGACTTTTGGTGTTGCGAGCCATCGCATTCTATAATCAGCCTTTTTTCAAGGCAGACAAAATCGGCGATATATTTTGAGTCAATGACAAATTGCCGTCTAAATGAAAAGCCTAGCTTTTTGTTTCGCAACTCTTGCCAAAGTTTGTTTTCGGCATCTGTGGGGTTTTTTCGCATTGTGCGGCTAAATTCTTTCATATATGGGGCAAGTGGGCGGTGGTTTGGGGCAGATAAAGCTTCATTCTTTGTAGGATTTGCCAAAGGCAAAGCCCCCTGCTGTGCTAGTCGGTTAGCCGATGAAGCCCCCTCCCTTGCGGAGGGGGTTTGGGGGTGGGTCCATTTTGCGTTAGCAAAATTTTCACTAGCAAAATTATCATTTAAGGCATTTTGTATCAAAGTTAAAACGCCCTCTAAATTCTCTAAAATTTCGTTATTCCAAAAGCGTAAAATTCTAAAATTTTGACTTTGTAGATAAAAGTCTCTTTGAATGTCGGAGTGGTTTAGGGAATCTTTACCCACCCCCCAAACCCCCCTCCGCAAGGGAGGGGGGCTTAAAGTGTCGCCCTCTCGCAAGGGATTTAAAGTATCCATACTTTCGCTTTTTGTATCGCCACTTTGGACTGAATTTTCGCCGTCTTTATACTTCACAAACAAGCTTATGCAAACGCCAACCCTTATGTCAAAGACATTTTCATCGTCTTTTTCATCGCCGTGCAAATTTAAGATATAAATCTCATCAAAAGCCCTTGCTAAATGCTCTCTCATTTTGCGGTGCGTGCGTCCATCTAAAAAGGAATTATTTGTGATAAAGCCCATTAAGCCTTGCTTTTGTTGTTGTTCTAAAAGTTTCCACTGGGCAAAGCGAATGAATTTGATATAATCATCGTCTAAATTCAGCTTTGTTTCGTTTAAGCCTTGTTTGTAACTTTGCAAAAGCTCTAAAATCTCCTTGCCCTTGTTTTTGGACTTGACATTATAGGGGGGATTTCCTAGGATTACAAGCAAATCATCGCTGTGCTTTAAACGCAAAGCCTCGTCTCTTTGGGTTTTAAGGCTATCAAATGGCACTTGCATTTGAATTTGTGTTTGGGCGTCTAAATCAAGGGTGTTGGTGAGAAAAAGTTGAAATTTATGCGTGGAATTTAAGTTTGTAAAGCCGCTTTAAAATAGAGCTTAGTTTTAGGTGTGCGACTATGTAAGGCACGAAGGACAGCTCAAAGCCGTAGATGTCTTTTAGGCATTTTTCGACAATGGTTTGCTTGGCAAAAACCTCGCTTTCATTTGACAAAATCAGCTCAAAAACCCTTGCTAAAAAGCTGCCTGTGCCTGTGGCAAAGTCAAGCACTTTGACGCTTTCATCACCAAAGCCTTTGTTTTTGTGAAATTTGCTTTGCAAAAGCTCATTAAGGCTTGATACTATCATATCTACAACCTCGCTTGGAGTGTAGAAAACCCCGCCTTCTCTACGCTTTTCCCCTTAAATTATCATAAGCCTTTGTCCTCATAAAGATAAAGTGAAATGCTTTGAATTTCTTTTTCAAAGCTTGTGGCTAGGCTTGGCTTGTCTATTAGGGCTATGGTTTTTTTGATATTTTCAAGGGCGTATTTAATGGATTTAGGCAAGGCAAAAAATGGTAAAGAATAATACACAAACTCTTGCAGAGTGAGAAAATGCTGGGGTAAAAGCTGGATAAAACTTTGGATAGGAATTTTATCTATCTCAAATTCATCATTTTCTATGTAAGCCACAAAGATACCATACACCACGCTTTGAGCTAGGGTGTCGCAAAATTCTATCTTTGAAAACGCCGTGTTTTCAAGGCTAGAAAAGGTAGCAAATGCCTTTTCAAAGCTTTCTTTAAACTGCGTGTTTAAAAGCCCTGCCGCATCGCTTTGAAAGATAACCTCACTTAGATAAAAGCTTTGAGTGCTTAAAATTTTAACTAATTCATCCTTGTTTTTGATATTTACTGAGCTTTCAAAAAAGCCTTGCACAAGCTGGATAAAATGAGCTTGAATTTCTATATTTTTGGCTTTATCCTCTTGCAAAAGCTCAAGCCCCAAAGGAAAAAGCGTTAAATCCGCAACTACCTTGCCAAAAGAAAGCAAGATAAAGCGGTTGTAGTCTGTTAAGATGATATTTGGACACACAGAAAGGTATTTTTCAATCTGCTTACCCTTGATGAGCGTGTCTAAATTTTCTTTGTAATTTTTACACTCCACAAAGCCTTGCAAGGCTTCATAATGTGGGGTTTGCTTGTAAATCTTAAAATCAGGGCGAATGCTGCCTTGTCCTTGCTTTGGCTCGTGCAAGATGCGAATATCCTTTGGCTTTAAGACATTTAGCAAATTTTCAAGCGGGGTGCGAAAGCTGTGTTCGTTATAATCTTTTTTTGCCACTATGGCTTTAAGCTCGGTGTGGTAGGCTTTGATAGCAGCTTGAATTTGACCTGATGGCATTTTTGTCCTTGAATTTATAATTTTTATTTAAATTTGGGTGCATTTTAGCGAAAATTGTGAATTTTACAAAAGCCTTTTTGTGGTGTTTAAATTTAAAGCAAGGGTGAAAATTGTATGTTTTAGTAAATTGAAAGAGCTTGTGAATTTTTTAATGCTTTTTTAGAAACATTGTGGATTTTGCGTGAATTTGTGAATTTTTAAAAATAACAAAGACGAGCATTTGTGAATTTAGAGTGAATTTCGTCATTGCGAGCTGGTAAAATCGATGTGGCAATTTACAGCCAAAATTTCACGTCTTTTCGCATTTTTATAAATCAAGGCCTAAATTTAAGCACAGTTATACAAAATTCCTAAAAATTCGCTAAAATTTTCAAAATACAAAAAAAGAGAGCCTTTATGGGACTTGAAAAACTTCGCTCACAGCTTGGCAAGCAGGATCTAAGCAGGGCTTTTGGGCAAATTACTAAGATCTCAGCCACTAGCATTGAGCTTAAAGGACTTAAAACAGGGGTTGGAGACATAGTCAAACTTGTTTCTAATGAAAATGATTTAGAAAGCTTGGCTATGGTGGTTGAGATCAAAGATGATCTAAGCTATCTTAGCCCATTTAGCTTCATTGAGGGCTTTAAGATCGGAGATAAGGCTTTTTTAAGCGAGGCTGGTATGCAAATAGGAGTAAGCAATGAGCTTTTGGGGCGAGTTGTGGATCCCTTTATGAAGCCAAAGGATGGCAAGGGTGAAATTCACGCCACTCATCTTGTGCCTATAATGAAAAAACCAATTGATGCTATGAAGAGGGGATTGATCGAGGAGATCTTTCCTGTGGGGGTAAAGACCATTGACGGGCTATTAACTTGCGGGGTAGGACAAAAGCTTGGCATCTTTGCAGGATCAGGCGTTGGAAAATCTACATTGATGGGCATGATAGTTAAAAACTCAAAAGCACCCATAAAGGTAGTAGCCCTCATAGGCGAGAGGGGGCGTGAAATCCCTGAGTTTATACAAAAAAATTTAGGAGGAAGCCTTGAAAACACCGTCATAGTAGTAGCCACCAGCGATGATAGCGCTTTGATGCGAAAATACGGAGCCTTTTGTGCGATGAGCGTGGCGGAGTTTTTTAAAGAACAGGGAAAAGATGTGCTTTTCATAATGGATAGCGTTACTCGCTTTGCTATGGCACAGCGTGAAATCGGGCTTGCTTTGGGCGAGCCTCCCACCACAAAGGGCTATCCTCCAAGCGTTTTAAGCCTACTGCCTCAGCTTATGGAGCGCACTGGCAAGGAAGAGGGCAAGGGTACAATAACGGCATTTTTTACGGTGCTTGTCGATGGGGACGATATGAGCGATCCTATAGCTGATCAAAGCCGTAGCATCTTAGATGGGCACATAGTGTTAAGTAGAGAGTTAGCAGACTTTGGAGTGTATCCTCCCATAAACATTCAAAATTCAGCCTCACGGGTGATGAATGACATTATAACGGACGAACACAGGCTTTTAGCGCGTAAATTCAAGCGTCTAAACTCGCTTTTAAAGGAAAATGAGGTGCTTTTAAGGATAGGTGCTTATCAACGAGGCACGGACAAAGAACTTGACGAAGCCATAGCCAAAAAGGACTTTATGCAAAATTTCTTGCAACAAACCCCAGAAGAAAGCGTGGAGTTTGAAAAAAGCTTAGAGCTTTTAAGATCGGTAGAAACAAATTCCAACGCTCAAAATACAGCCTCAAACGCCCAACCCTTTGCAAATCAAAATATCCCAAATCAAGCCACTCAAAATGCAAATCTAGCCTTCCCAGGAGCCTTTCCAAATATGCCTAAAAACTAGTTTGCTATCATTTCACAAGGGCAAAGGGCTTTAAATAAAAATTCACAAAGCTTCACAAAAATTTAAACAAAAAGCTAGAACAAAAGCATTTTTGCAAAAAAGTAAAAAAGGGCAAAATATGACAAAGAATGCTAACAAGCCTTTAAATATAGAAACTATCTTGTTTAACTGCCAAAATGCCTTGAGTTAAAGATCGAACTCTTTCTTTGAAAAAAGGGATATGATGCTAGGTTTAATCTTTTTGCATTTTATGAGCTAAAGATACGAAGAGTATGTGTGGAGTTATTACAACAAGATCTGCTTAAAGAGGCTTATATCAAATGAAAAAATCGAAATTATCATAGCTTTATCAATGAGCAACCCTCTAAAAGAAGAATAAAGCTCACAAAATCTTTTACAAGAAGCATTTAGGGACATAGGCTGTTGGTTGAGTGAAAATTAAGGATTTAATAACTGAAATTGATGAGAAAATAAGCTTGGCATAAAAGAATTTTTGATATAAACAAAGAATTTATGCTATGTCAGATATCAATTGACGAGATTAAATATAAAATTGCAAGAAAAACCGCTTTAGCGGTATGCAAATTAGGCAAGATGGGTGCATTCGCATAACTTTACATAGATGTGAAGAGTCTATTATTGGGTCTCATACTTACGCTGTTTTAGAAATGAAAGACAAAGAAATTCTAGCTGAATATATAAGACTCAATTAAATTTAAATAGAATTTTATCTTATTAATTTTAGGCTCAAGATACTTCAATAGGATTTGCTCTTATCAATTTTAATAAAATTTGATGAGAAATTTGTCTCAAAATTTTCGCCTTAATTCTGTTTCTTTTAAGTGAAGGATAACATTTTTAGCCATTAAATTTAGCAAGTGTCAACTTTGCAAAGCCCTAGAAATTCACAATTGCATTTATGTGATTCTTAGCTAAGTTAAACTCATTTTTAGAATGCTTAACACGGTTAATGTACCTTTGTTCCTTCTTGCAAAGTTGCAAGACGAGCAGCACGAAGCAAAAACATTCTCTATTCTGTTGATATGATTGCATCCACTTGCAAACTCATTTGTGCTATGTTTTACAAAATCTTGTGTCTTTACTCCTTCTTGCAAAGGGAGGGCCTAGCGAAGTAAAAAATTCACAAGGCACCGTAGGCTTTTGAAACTTTCCTAAAATTGTGACATTTTCTAGATCTGTAAAATCCCTTATAATAGCTAGCAACTCTTTTGCCAAGTAGTGTTTTACCACTTGCATATAAAGTTAAGCCTAGCTTTTTAGCATACCTTCTTGTAAAGTTGTAAGCCTCAAGGCAAAGTAACAAATACTTCAAAATTTCTTAAATTATATCTGCGAAATTCACAAACAACACTTTATTTTTAATAGGACTTAGCTTAAAAACCCTTTGGTTTAAGTGTAATTGAGCCTATGAATTTATAAGTTCTTTTAAGCTTGTAAATCTTGCAAGCTCATCTTTCCTACTAGCATATCTTTTCAAATTACAATTAAATTCCTTTGCCACTTCTAAACATTGCATTTATCTATTAATACTCCCTATCCACCTGATAACCTTTCCTTCATCATCTACTTCAACTTCTAAGTCCTTGTATTTGTTGTAAAATTTAGGTGCTAGCACTTCCTTGAAGTATTTTGTGCCTTTGGGGGTTCTACAAACCCAAAAATGATACCTATCCCAAAATTTTGGAGTATCCCAGTTAGAATATTTATAATCCTCATCACTCATATCCTTATATCTTTCTTTAAGATCTATCATATCATCCCAGTAAGCACCTGTATAAAAGAAATTATCCCTAAAATGTATCCAAGCTTGATATTTATCATCTTTTTGTTTAGATAATAAATTTTCCTCCTTATCTTGCAAACCACACATACCAAATTCTATATATCCAGCCAAAAAAAGCTGTCCTACTGTGTTTATGTATTCGCTAACATAGCTAGGCCTTGTATCATTTACCAAAAGATCATCTGGGTGTTCTACAAATAAACTATCAAGCTCCATAGCTCCATCATCTTCTCCAAACGGTCCTGTGGCTAAGTCTAGCACTCTTATAGCAAAATATTCTAAAATATCTGTTTTTGCAAGTTCTGGAATTTGTGAAAAAAGCTTGAAGTTAAAATCTACATTTCCTTCTCTTTCTAACTTGTGCCTAAGATCATAAAAATCATCGTGAAAGATCCCACTGTCTTTATCTTTTAATACCCTACCAATCACCATCCTCTTTCTCCTTATTGTGAATTTTAAGCTGTTTTTCTTGCTTTTTATCCACTTCTATTGTTGAGCCTCCGCTTTTTGATTTTTTTCTTAATTTTACTATAGTTCCGTCCTTTAATCTTGCCCTCTTTATCATATATTCTCCTTGTTCATCAAGCACATCAGCCAAAAATATTGCCTCTTTTATGAGATCTTCCCATATTTCTTTG